>NZ_JAFKRK010000008.1:0-253331 GCF_019038535.1 Synechococcus sp. CCAP 1479/9
TCAAGCCCGAGATGGACGGGCTCTTCTGCGAGAAGATCTTCGGCCCCTCCAAGGACTGGGAATGCCACTGCGGCAAGTACAAGCGGGTGCGGCACCGCGGCATCGTCTGTGAGCGCTGCGGCGTCGAAGTCACCGAGAGCCGGGTGCGGCGCCACCGCATGGGCTTCATCAAGCTGGCGGCTCCGGTCTCCCACGTCTGGTACCTCAAGGGCATCCCCAGCTATGTGGCGATCCTGCTCGACATGCCCCTGCGGGACGTGGAGCAGATCGTCTACTTCAACTGCTACGTGGTGCTCGACAAGGGTGACCACAAGGACCTCACCTACAAGCAGCTGCTCACCGAAGACGAGTGGCTGGAGATCGAGGACCAGATCTTCGCCGAGGATTCCGAGATCGAGAACGAGCCCATGGTGGGCATCGGCGCCGAGGCCCTCAAGCAGCTGCTGGAGGACCTCGACCTCGAGAAGGAGGCCGAGCAGCTCCGCGAGGACATCAACAACTCCAAGGGCCAGAAGCGGGCCAAGCTGATCAAGCGCCTGCGGGTGATCGACAACTTCATCGCCACCAACGCCCGTCCCGAGTGGATGGTGCTGGATGTGATCCCGGTGATCCCCCCCGATCTGCGCCCCATGGTGCAGCTCGATGGCGGCCGTTTCGCCACCAGCGATCTCAACGACCTCTACCGGCGGGTGATCAACCGCAACAACCGCCTGGCGCGTCTCCAGGAGATCCTCGCCCCCGAGATCATCGTCCGCAACGAGAAGCGGATGCTTCAGGAGGCCGTCGATGCCCTGATCGACAACGGCCGCCGCGGCCGCACCGTGGTGGGTGCCAACAACCGGGCCCTGAAGTCGCTCAGTGACATCATCGAGGGCAAGCAGGGCCGCTTCCGCCAGAACCTCCTCGGCAAACGGGTCGACTACTCCGGCCGTTCCGTGATCGTGGTGGGCCCCAAGCTGAAGATGCACCAGTGCGGTCTGCCCAAGGAGATGGCGATCGAGCTGTTCCAGCCGTTCGTGATCCATCGCCTGATCCGCCAGAACATCGTCAACAACATCAAGGCGGCCAAAAAGCTGATCCAGCGTGCCGACGACGAGGTGATGCAGGTGCTGCAGGAAGTGATCGAAGGGCACCCGATCCTGCTCAACCGGGCCCCGACCCTGCACCGGCTCGGCATCCAGGCCTTCGAGCCCAAGCTGGTGGATGGCCGTGCCATCCAGCTCCATCCCCTGGTCTGCCCCGCCTTCAACGCCGACTTCGACGGTGACCAGATGGCCGTGCACGTGCCCCTGGCGATCGAGGCCCAGACCGAGGCCCGCATGCTGATGCTGGCGAGCAACAACGTGCTCTCCCCCGCCACCGGCGAGCCGATCATCACCCCGTCCCAGGACATGGTGCTCGGTGCCTACTACCTCACCGCCGTCGACCGGGAGAAGGCGCAGCCCGCCTTCGGCGACCGTTCCCGCACCTTCGCCGACCTCGAAGACGTGATCGCCGCCTTCGAGGAGAAGCACCTCACCCTGCACGACTGGGTCTGGGTGCGCTTCAACGGCGAGGTGGAAAGTGACGACGAGGACAACGAGCCCGTCTCCACCGACACCCTCACCGATGGCACCCGCGTCGAGCAGTGGAAGTTCCGCCGCGACCGCTTCGATGAGGACGGCGCCCTGATCAGCCGCTACCTGCTGACCACCGTGGGTCGGGTCGTCATCAACCACACGATCATCGACGCCGTGGCCGCCTCCTGAGTTCCACCGGCCGGGCCAAGACCCGCGCCCCGTGTCTTCCGATTCCCTCCAGCCTTCTCCATCGCGCGCCGCCATGACCGCCACCCCCGCCAAGAAGATCAGCAAGAAGAGCGCCAAGGCCGCCGCCGACCTGGCGGCCGCCACCGCCGCCGCGGCAGCTGCGGCCTCCGCCCTCAGCAAGCAGGCGCCGCCGTTCCGTAACCGGATCATCGACAAGAAGGCGCTGCGCAACCTGGTCTCCTGGGCCTACAAGCACCACGGCACCGCGGCCACCGCGGCGATGGCCGACGAGCTGAAGGATCTGGGCTTCCACTACGCCACCCAGGCGGCGGTGTCGATCTCGGTCGACGACCTGCGCATCCCCGGCGACAAGGCCGTCCTGCTGGAGGAGGCCGAGGAGCAGATCACGGCCACCGAGGAGCGCTACCGGCTCGGTGAGATCACCGAGGTGGAGCGCCACACCAAGGTGATCGACACCTGGACCGAGACCAACGAGCGGCTGGTGGCGGCCGTGCGCCGCAACTTCAACGACAACGATCCACTCAACTCGGTGTGGATGATGGCCAACTCCGGCGCCCGGGGGAACATGTCCCAGGTGCGTCAGCTGGTGGGCATGCGCGGCCTGATGGCCAACCCCCAGGGGGAGATCATCGACCTGCCGATCCGCACCAACTTCCGCGAGGGCCTCACGGTCACCGAGTACGTGATCTCCTCCTACGGCGCCCGCAAGGGCCTGGTGGACACCGCCCTGCGCACCGCCGACTCCGGCTACCTCACCCGCCGTCTGGTGGACGTGGCCCAGGACGTGATCGTGCGGGAGGAGGACTGCGGCACCCACCGCTTCATCCCCATCAACGCCGACGAACGGGGCCGCTTCGGCACCAAGCTGGTGGGCCGTCTGGCCGCCCAGCCCGTTGTCGACAGCGACGGCGTCGTCATCGTCGACCGCAACGGTGAGATCGACCCGGCGATTTCGGCCGCCATCGAGAAGGCGGCGATCGCCACCGTGATGGTGCGCTCGCCCCTCACCTGCGAGGCCTCCCGTTCGGTCTGCCGCAAGTGCTACGGCTGGGCCCTGGCCCACAACGAACTGGTCGACCTGGGCGAAGCGGTGGGCATCATCGCCGCCCAGTCGATCGGTGAACCGGGCACCCAGCTCACCATGCGCACCTTCCACACCGGTGGTGTGTCCACCGCCGAGACCGGCGTGGTGCGCTCCCTGGTGGATGGGGTGGTGGAATTCGGGCCCAAGGCCCGGGTCCGCGACCACCGCACCCCCCACGGCGTCGAGGCCAAGCTGGCCGAAACCGATTTCACCCTCACCCTCAAGCCCTCGGGCAAGGGCAAGGTGCAGAAGATCGACATCACCAACGGCTCGATCCTGTTCGTGGCCGATGGCGATCCCGTCGCCAACGACATCATCCTGGCCCAGATCTCCTCGGGCTCGGCGGTGAAGAAGAGCGTGGAGAAGGCCACCAAGGATGTCATCTGCGACCTGCCCGGCCAGGTGCGCTTCGAGGATGTGATCCAGCCCCGGGAGGTCACCGACCGCCAGGGCAACATCACCCACAAGGCCCAGCGTCTCGGGCGCCTCTGGGTGTTCAGCGGCGACGTCTACAACCTGCCGCCCAACGCCCTCCCCGTCGTCGAGACCGACAAGCCGGTGACCGCCGGAGATGTGCTGGCCGAGAGCCGGCTGCAGAGCGAATACGGCGGCGCCGTGCGGCTGCGGGAGTCCACCGGCGACTCCCGCGAGGTGCAGATCGTCACCGCCAGCCTCACCCTCAAGGACTGCAAACTGGTGGGTGAATCCAGCCACACCGGCGAGAGCTGGCACCTGGAGGGCAAGGACAACACCCGCTACCTGGTCAAGACCCAGCCCGGCACCAAGATCGGCGCCGGTGAGGTGATCGCCGAACTCACCGACGACCGCTTCCGCACCCAGACCGGCGGCATGGTGAAATTCGCCCCCGGCCTCTCGATCAAGAAGGCCCGCTCCGCCAAGCACGGTTTCGAGGTCAGCAAGGGCGGCACCCTGCTGTGGATTCCCCAGGAGACCCACGAGATCAACAAGGACATCTCCCTGTTGATGATCGAGGACGGCCAGTGGATCGAGGCCGGCACCGAGGTGGTGAAGGACATCTTCAGCCAGACCGCGGGCATCGTCACCGTCACCCAGAAGAACGACATCCTGCGGGAGATCATCGTGCGCTCCGGTGAGCTGCACCTGGTTTCCGATGCCAAGGTGCTCGGCCGCTATGGCGAGGACGGCAAGATGGTCAACCCCGGCGAGGAGATCGCCCCCGGCCTCAAGGCCGAGGCGATGAAATTCGTCGAGAAGGTCGACACCCCCGAGGGCGGCGCCCTGCTGCTGCGCCCCGTCGAGGAATACGCCATTCCCGATGCCGCCCACCTGCCCGAGCTGTCCACCGTCAAACAGACCGGCGGTCCCTCCCTGGGGCTGAAGGCCACCCAGCGCCTCACCTTCAAGGACGGCGAGCTGATCAAGTCGGTGGAAGGGGTGGAACTGCTGCGCACCCAGCTGATCCTGGAAACCTTCGACACCACCCCCCAGATGACGGTGGATGTGGAGGCGGTGGCCGACAAGCGGGCCAAGACCATTGAGCGGCTGCAGCTGGTGATCCTGGAAACCCTGCTGGTGCGGCGCGACACCCTCTCCGACGCCAGCCACGGCTCCACCCACACCGAACTGCAGGTGGAGGACGGCATGACCGTCAAACGGGGCGATGTGGTGGCCACCACCCAGATCCTCTGCAAGGAGAACGGGGACGGGGTGGTGCAACTGCCCGAGCCCGTCGTCGGTGAACCGATCCGTCGCCTGATCGTGGAGCGGGCCAACGACACCCTCAGCCTGGATCTCGGCACGGCCGCCCCGACGGTGGCGGTGGGCGACCGGATTGTCGACGGCAAAGTGCTCGCCGACGGGGTGCTCTCCCCCTGCTGCGGCCAGGTGGAGGCCATCGACGGCAAGACCCTCACCATCCGTCTGGGCCGGCCCTACATGGTGTCGCCCGATTCGGTGCTGCACGTCCGGGACGGCGAACTGGTGCAGCGTGGCGATCCCCTGGCTCTGCTGGTGTTCGAGCGCCAGAAGACCGGCGACATCGTTCAGGGTCTGCCCCGGATCGAGGAACTGCTCGAAGCCCGCCGCCCGCGGGAATCGGCGGTGCTCTGCCGCAAGAGCGGCACCGTGCAGATCAAGCAGGGTGAGGACGACGATTCGATCACCGTGTCGGTGATCGAGACGGACGACGTCATCACCGAGTACCCGATCCTGCTCGGCCGCAACGTGATGGTCTCCGATGGCCAGCAGGTGAGCGCCGGCGAGATGCTCACCGACGGACCGATCAACCCCCACGAACTGCTCGACTGCTTCTTCGAGGACCTGCGCAGCCGCAAGCCCACCATGGAGGCGGCCCAGGAGGCGATCTCCAAGCTGCAGTTCCGCATGGTGACGGAGGTGCAGAACGTCTACAAATCGCAGGGGGTCTCGATCAGCGACAAGCACATCGAGGTGATCGTGCGCCAGATGACCAGCAAGGTCCGGATCGAGGATGCCGGTGACACCACCCTGCTTCCCGGCGAGCTGATCGAGCTGCGTCAGGTGGAGCAGGTCAACTCCGCCATGGGCATCACCGGCGGCGCCCCCGCCGAGTTCACCCCCGTGCTGCTGGGCATCACCAAGGCCTCCCTCAACACCGATTCGTTCATCTCGGCGGCCTCTTTCCAGGAGACCACCCGGGTGCTCACCGAAGCGGCCATCGAGGGCAAGAGCGACTGGCTGCGGGGCCTCAAGGAGAACGTGATCATCGGCCGTCTGATCCCCGCCGGCACCGGGTTCGGGGGCTTCGAGGAGGAGCTGCGCGCCGAGGCCGGACCCCACCCCGACATCCTCGAGGAGGAGGCCGCCGGCTACCGCCGCAACCAGAACCTGCGGCCCGACTACACGGTCGAGATGCCGGCTCCTGCCGTCACCGCCGCCGTGCTGGACGACCCCTCCGAGGAGGATCTGGAGGCCACCCGCAGCCGCCACGGCATCGAAGCGGCCGCCAGCGGCTTCGCCGCCTTTTCCCGTCCCACCGCCGAGGAGGGACTGGAGGAGGAGCTGATCGCCGATCCGGCGGCCCTTGAGGGTCTGCAGGAGGAGGGTCTGCTCAGCGATGACTGATCCCGCCGTCGCCACCCCTTCGGCCCCCTCCCGGCCCACCCCCGTGCCGGTGCGCCGGCTGCCGCGCTTCGGCTTCCATACCCACACCGAGCGCCTCAACGGCCGGGTGGCAATGCTGGGCTTCATCGCCCTGCTGGCGGTGGAGTGGAAGCTGGGCCACGGCCTGCTGATCTGGCCCTGATGGCCGGGCCTGCCCCCCTGCTGGGGATGGGCCAGGCGGCCCTGGAGGCCTGGGCCGGTGACCAGGGCCAGCCGGCCTTCCGGGGCCGGCAGCTGCACGACTGGATCTACGCCAGGGGGGCCCGCAGCCTCGACGCCATCACGGTGCTGCCCAAGGCCTGGCGCGAGGGGCTGGTGGCGGGCGGCACCGGCATCGGCCGCTCGGCCCTGCTGCACCGCAGCGACGCCCGCGACGGCACCACCAAGCTGCTGCTGGCCACCGCCGATGGCCTCAGCCTCGAGACCGTCGGCATCCCCAGCGGCGACCGGCTCACGGTCTGCGTCAGCAGCCAGGTGGGCTGCCCCATGGCCTGCCGCTTCTGCGCCACCGGCAAGGGGGGCCTGCAGCGCTCCCTGGCGGTGCACGAGATCGTCGACCAGGTGCTCAGCATCCGCGAGGCCATGGACCGGCGCCCCTCCCACGTGGTGTTCATGGGCATGGGCGAACCCCTGCTCAACACCGAAGCGGTGCTGGAGGCCATCGCCTGCCTCTGCACCGACCTGGGCATGGCCCAGCGCCAGATCACCGTCAGCACGGTGGGGGTGCCCCGCACCCTGCCCACCCTGGCGGAGCGGGCCCTGGAGCGCCTGGGGCGGGCCCAGTTCACCCTGGCCGTGAGCCTCCATGCCCCCGACCAGCGCCTGCGGGAGGAGCTGATCCCCACCGCCCACGCCTATCCCCTCGAGGCCCTGCTGGACGACTGCCGCCACTACGTGGCCATCACCGGCCGGCGGGTCAGCTTCGAGTACATCCTGCTGGGGGGTCTCAACGACCATCCCCGCCAGGCCGATGCCCTGGCCCGCCTGCTGCGGGGCTTCCAGAGCCACGTCAACCTGATCGCCTACAACCCGATCGCCGAGGAGGACTTCCGGCGCCCCGCTCCGGAGGCGGTGGAGGCCTTCCGTGCCCAGCTGGAGCGGCGCCACATCGCCGTCAGCGTGCGGGCCAGCCGCGGCCTCGACCAGGACGCCGCCTGCGGCCAGCTGCGCCGCCGGCTGATGGACGCCCCGGCGGGGTGAGCGCCATTTCGATGCCGCCACGCGCTGCCACGGCCCTGGCGGTCCTCCTGGCCGGCGGACTGGCCTACGGGGCCCTGTGCGGCCTTCTGTTTCTGCGCCAGCGCTCCCTGCTCTATTTCCCCCAGCCCCGCTCCGCCGATGCGCCCGGCGATCTGTTGGCCCTGCCGATCACAGGCGGCCCGCCGGGGGCCCGGGTGCTGGTGACCGTCCGCCACCGCCCCGGCCCGAAGGCGCTCCTCTACTTCGGCGGCAATGCCGAGGCTGTGGAGGGCCAGCTGCCCCTGCTTGCGGCCGCCTTTCCGGAGCACGCCCTCTACCTGCTGCACTACCGGAGCTACGGCGGCAGCAGCGGCCAGCCCTCGGAGCGGGCCCTGTTCGCCGATGCCCTGGCCCTCTTCGACCGGGTGCGGACCGACCACGGGCAGATCGTCGTGATCGGCCGCAGCCTCGGCAGCGGTGTGGCGGTGCACCTGGCCGCCCGCCGTCCGGTGGCCCGGTTGGTGCTGGTCACGCCGTTCGACAGCATCGAGGCGGTGGCGGCCCAGCGTTTCCCCCTGGTGCCGGTGGGGCTGCTGCTCCAGGACCGGTACCGCTCCGACCAGGCGGCTCCCCGGGTCGGCGCGCCCACCCTGCTGATCGCCGCCGAACGGGACGAGGTGATCCCCCGCGCCAACACCGACGCCCTGCTGTCCAGCTTCCGGCCCGGGGTGGCGTCCCTGGTGGTGCTGCCGGTCGAGGGCCATAACGCCGTGGAAGCCTCCCCCCGGTACCTGCCGCTGTTGCGGGGGTTCCTGGGGCCCGAGCCGGCTGGGGAGGCCCCGGGGGACGGCCTTCAGCCGCCGTCCCGCTCGGCGCTGTAGGCGCCGCGGGCGCCCTGGCCGTTCCAGGGGGTGAGCCGCAGCATCAGCAGGAAGGCCGGCAGGGCCGCGGCGGTGGTGGCCAGGAAGAAGCCCGGCCAGCCCAGCCGCTCGGCCACCAGGCCGGCCGGGGCGGCCAGCAGGGAGCGGCTCAGGGCATAGACGCCCGAGAGCAGGGCGTACTGGGTGGCGGAGAAGCGGGGGTTGCAGAGGCTCATCAGCAGCGCCACGAAGGCGGCGCCCACCATGCCGCCGCCAATGTTCTCCAGGGCCACGGCCGTCAGCAGGGCCGGCATGCCGCCGTCGAAGCGGGCCAGGCCCCAATAGGCCAGGTTGCCCGCCGCCCCCACCAGGGCGAACAGCCACAGGGAGCGGTTCATGCCCAGCCGGCCGAACAGCACGCCCCCCAGCACCGTGCCGACGATGGTGGCGCCGATGCCCCAGCCCGCCAGCACCGACCCCACCACCTCGGGGCTGAAACCCTTCTGGATCAGAAACGGCACCGCCATCAGGCCGAGCAAGCCGTCGGGCCAGCGATAGAGCAGCACCAGGGTGAGCAGGGCCACGGCCCGGGGGCCGCCGCTGCGGTGCAGGAACTCCCGCGCCGGACCCAGCACCGCCTGGCGCAGGCTGGTCACCGGCACCGCCAGGGGTTCCAGCCGCGGTGCCGTGAGGGTGAACGGCACCACCACCAGCATCAGCAGGGCCGAGAACAGGAAGGCCAGGGGCCAGTCGAAGCGGCCGGCCAGGATGAAGCCGCCGGCCCCCACCGCCAGCATCGCCGTGCGGTAGCCCAGGTTGGAGGCGGCGGCTCCGGCGCCCCGCTCGAGGTCGGGCAGCAGGTCGGTGCGGTAGGCATCGACGGCGATGTCCTGGGTGGCGCTGACCACCGCCAGCAGCACCGCCATCACCCCGATCGCCGTGAGGCTGGCCGGATCGCTCGACGGCCGCAGCAGGGCCATGGCGCCGATCACCGCCACCAGGGTGAGCTGCAGCACCAGCAGCCAGCCGCGGCGGCGGTCCGGCCAGGGCAGGGGCCAGCGGTCGAGGGCCGGAGCCCAGAACATCTTCAGGGTGTAGGGCAGCTCCGCCAGCCCCAGCAGGCCGATCAGGCCCAGGGGGATCTGGCTGGCGGTGAGCCAGCCCTGCAGCAGCTTGGTGCCCACCATGTAGGGGGTGCCGCTGGCCACCCCCTCGGCGGCCACCGCCAGGAGGCGACGCCAGGGGCGGACACTGCTGGAGGCAGGGCTGGCCATGGCCGCTCGCGGATCGCCGAACCCTAGGGGCGACCGGTCGGACCACAATGCAGCCAGCACCCCCGTCCCTGTCCCCCATGTCCTTCCTGCGCTCCACGCTGCTGCCGGTCGCCATCGTGCTGCTGTTCGCCCTGGCCCTGTTCGCCGTCAGCGCCCGCATCTGGCTGCCCGGCGACATGGCCGCCCCCGCCCCACTGGGTTGATCCCCCGCCCCACTGGGCTGATCCGGCGCCGCCCGGCTTTTACGATGCCTTCACCTGGATGGCTCCATGCCGGACGACGGCCTGCCCTTTCCCGAAACCACCCACGCGCTGGCCCTCGATCCGGAGGTGCTGGCCCGGGAACTGGCGCAGGAGCTCCTGGGTGATCCCCTCGATGAGATCGACAGCGTCGCCCCCTCCAGCTCCGATGTGGCCGCCGAGTGCGACCTGGGCATCGAGCTGCTGAAGGGGGGGCGGGAGGAGCGCCTGCAGGGCCTGCGCATCTTCTGCGAGCACCGCGATCCTCGGGCCATCCCCCTGCTGCTGCCGCTGCTGAAGGCCGGCTGCCCGATCGTGCGGATGAGTGCCGTCTACGCCCTCGGCCGCAACCCCCACCCCCTGGCGGTGGAGCCCCTGCTGGGCCTGCTGGCGGCCGACGACAACGGCTACGTCCGCAAGGCGGTGGCCTGGAGCCTCGGCAACTACCCCGAGGCCCCGGTGCTCAACCCGCTGATCCGGGCCCTGGAGCTCGACATCGCCGCGGTGCGGCTGTGGGCGGCCAGCTCCCTGGCCGATGCCGGCGCCACCGGCGTGGCCAAGGCCGACCCCGCCGCCGCCCAGTTGCTGCTGAGCCTCCGCATCGACAGCGAGCCGGCGGTGCGCAGCAACTGCGCCTGGTCCCTGGGCCGCCTCTACACCGACCTGGTGGAGCCGCGCCAGTTGGACGTGGTGGAAGCCCTGCTGCACACGATGCTGCACGACGGCGACCCCACCGTCCGGGACGAAGCCCGCATGGCCCTTGAGCAGCTGGAGCAGCCCGAGGTGCTCGAACGGCTGCAGACCCTGGTGGACGAGGGACTGATCAGCTGACGGCCGCCGGACAGCCCTGGCCAGCGGCCGCGAGCTCCGGAAATCGCGGTTAAGATCCCAGTCTCACCTGTGCAGCCCATCCGGGATGGCCCAACGCACCATCCGCTTCCGCATTCGCCCCGACGGGCGCGTGGAGGAACTCGTGGAGGGCGTGCAGGGCGAGGGGTGCTCCCAGCTCACGGAGCGGATCGAGGCCCGGCTGGGCAGCGTGCAGCAACGACGCAGCACCTCGGAAGCGTTCCAGACGCCCCCCCTCGTTCTCCAGGACCCCCAGGTGGTCGTTCAGCACCACGGCCCCTGAGCCCCCGCTCCCCCTTCCCTTTCGTCCCATGTCGCACTTCAGCACCGTCAAGACCGAGCTGCGCGATCGCCAGGCCCTGGTGGAAGCCCTCCGCGACCTGGGCCACCCTCCGGCCGAGGGCTCCTGCCAGGTGCGCGGCTACCGCGGCCAGACGGTGACCGCCGATCTCGCCATCCCCCAGGCCGACGGTGTCGACATCGGCTTCCGCTTCAACCCCGACAGCGGCAGCTACGAGCTGGTCACCGACCTGGAGCTCTGGAAGCAGCCCATCCCGGTGGAGCGCTTCCTGGCCAAGCTCACCCAGCGCTATGCCCTGCGCACCATCCTGGCCAGCACCGTCGAGGAGGGCTTCCAGGTGAGCGAGCAGACCAACCACCAGGACGGCAGCATCGAACTGGTGGTGACCCGCTGGGACGCCTGATCCCGTGAGCGCGACGGGTCCCTCCGCCGGTCTCGACCCCGCCCTCGCCTTCCGCACCGCGGTGGCCCCGGAGTCGGCAGCCACCGGCCGGGAGCCCGTGCTGGGCGGGGCCCTGCGTCAGCAGGCCGTGTGGGTCGATGAGGCCGTCTGCATCGGCTGCCGCTACTGCGCCCATGTGGCCGGCAACACCTTCGTGGTGGAACCCGACTGGGGCCGCTCCCGGGCCCTGCGCCAGGACGGTGACAGCACCGAGCGGATCCAGGAGGCGATCGACACCTGTCCGGTGGATTGCATCCACTGGGTTCCCTATGAGCAGTTGCCGGTCCTGAGGGCCCAGCTCGACGACCAGGAGATCCAGCCCCTGGGGCTCCCCTCCCATGGCCGCCGCCGCCGCACCCTGCCCCGCTCCGTCCCGCCATCGCCGTGACCATCCCCAGCCGGCGTTTCGGCCGCACGGGACTGGCCATGCCGGTGCTCTCCCTGGGGGGGATGCGCTTCCAGCAGAGCTGGAGCGACCTGCCGGCCGAGGCGGTGGAGGCCGGCAGCCAGGCCAATCTTGAGGCCACGCTGCGGGCCGCCATGGGGGCGGGGCTGCACCACATCGAGACCGCCCGCCACTACGGCACCTCGGAACGGCAGCTGGGCTGGCTGCTGCCCCGGCTGCCGGATCCCCGGCGCATCCTCCAGACCAAGGTGCCCCCGGCCGTCGACCCGGCCGCCTTCGAGGCCGACCTGCGGACCAGCTTCGAGCGGCTGGGCCTGGATGGCGAGGGGGGGCTGGGCGGTGAAGCGGGCCGGGTCGATCTGCTGGCCATCCACGGCCTCAACACCCCGGAGCTGCTCGATCAGACCCTGCGGCCCGGCGGCTGCCTGGCGGTGGCCCGCCGCTGGCAGGAGGCGGGCCGGATCGGCCACGTGGGCTTCTCCACCCATGCGCCGCTGCCCCTGATCCTGGAGGCGATCGCCAGCGACCAGTTCGACTACATCAACCTGCACTGGTACTTCATCCGCCAGGACAACCTGGCGGCGATCGAAGCCGCCAACGCCCACGACATGGGGGTGTTCGTGATCAGCCCCACCGACAAGGGCGGCCACCTGCACAGCCCCTCCCAGCGCCTGTGCGAGCTCTGCGCGCCGCTGCATCCGATCGTCTTCAACGACCTGTTCTGCCTGTCGGCCCCCGGCATCCACACCATCAGCGTCGGCGCCGCGTCCCCCCAGGACCTGGACCTGCACCTGGAGGCGGTGGCGCTGCTGCCCAGGTCCGGCGAGCTGCTGCCGCCGATCCTGGCCCGCCTCCAGGAGGCCCGCCGGGAGGCCCTCGGGGACGACTGGCTGGCCAGCTGGGATCGGGGTCTGCCGGCCTGGGAGGACACCCCCGGCCGGATCAACCTGCCGGTGCTGCTCTGGCTGCACAACCTTCTGGAGGCCTGGGATCTGGAGGCCTACGGCCGCGCCCGCTACGGCCTGCTGGGCCAGGGCAGCCACTGGTTTCCGGGGGAGAACGCCGAGGCCCTCGATGGCAGTGTCAGCGAGGCCGAGCTGCTGGCGGTGCTGCAGGCCAGCCCCTGGGCCGCTGAGATCCCCGACCTGCTGCGGCGTCTGCGGCAGCGGCTGGGCGGTGAGGCCGTCAAGAGGCTGCAAGTGGCCTAGGCCCCCGGCGTGACGGCCCCCGGCGCGATCGGTGTTTTCTGGGGCACCCCCACGGCCCGGGGGTAGGCGCCAGGACAGGGGCCGGTCGGCCGCAGCCAGAGGCCGTGGCGCACGCCCCGGCCCGCCGGCAGGTCGCGGCGCTGCACCGGATCCACCGACGCCCGCAGCACCCCCACGGCCGCCTCCAGATCCCGCTGGTCGTCGGTCCCCCACTGGCCCCGGTAGAGCAGGGCCAGGCCGTCGGGCTTGAGCAGGGGCACCAGGTACTCCGCCACCACCGGTGCGCTGGCCACGGCGCGGGCCATGGCGCGATCGAAGCGTCCCCGGCAGTCCCGGGCGCGGCCGGTGCGCTCCACCCGTTCGCAGCGCAACCGCAGTCGCCCCTCCAGCCCCAGGCTGCGGGCCATGGCCCGCACCGCCTCCAGTTTGCGACCCACCGAATCCACCAGGGTGATCCGGGCCGTGGGCAGGGCGATCGCCAGGGCCAGCCCGGGGAAACCGCCGCCGGTGCCCACGTCGATCAGCTCCAGGCCGTCCGGAACGCCGCCAGGAGCCGTGAGCAGCGGCACCCAGGGCCAGAGGCTGTCGAAGACCTGGGCGATCCAGAAATCATCGCCCTCCACGAGGCGGGTGAGGTTGACCCGGCCGTTCCACAGTCGCAGCTGCTCCTGCAGGGCCACCAGCGCCGCCAGCTGCTCATCGGTGGGGGTCCAGCCCAGCGCCTGCCAGAGGCCGGCATCGGCGGGGGGGCTGGGATCGGGGCTGGCGGCCATCCGCTACGGCAGTGGTGCTTCTCCCTAGGATCCCTCACGCCGGGCAGGCTGCCACCGCCGCCTCAGGGACCATGTCCTCCACAGCCAAGCCCTCCACCCCCACCCACTACCAGGTGCTGCAGCTGCAGCCCACCGCCACCGATCAGGAGCTGCGCCAGGCGTTCCGGGGCCTCAGCAAGCGCTACCACCCGGACACCACCGCCCTGCCGGCGAGCGAGGCTGAAGTGGCCTTCCGGCAGTTGCGTCAGGCCTATGCCGTGCTGAGCGACCCGGCCGCCCGCCGGCTCTACGACGCCGCCCTGGCCCAGCCGGCCCCCCCGGTGCCGCTGCGGCCCCCCCCGGCGCCCGTCGTCCGGCCCGTGCCGGTGCGCCGGGCCCTGTCCGGCGGCGAGTGGTTCGCCCTGCTGCTGCTGGCCCTGGCCCTGGTGCTCAGCCTGGTGCTGGGGCTCGGGGTGGCCTGGGCCCGCGGCACCGAGCTCATGGCCTGGCCGAGCTGGTGGTCCGACCTGGAGGCGGCCTCGGTCCCCCCGGCCCCCCTGGAGCCAGCGCCCCCGGCCCCGCTGGCTCCGGCCCCTGAGGCGTCCCCGCTGCCCCAGCCGCCTGCCGCCTGACCATCCTTTCCCCTGTCGATCCGATGGCGACCCTGCCCCCCGAGCCCACCACCCCCCTCTACAACCACCCCCTGCCTGCCCTCGAGGACTGGCTGCGGCAGCTCGGGGCCAGCCAGTCGCGCAGCAATGTGGCCCACTGGGACCTGCACCGCCCCGAGTGGAGCGCCCGGATCGAGATGGACGTGGAGGAACTGCGGGTGAGCTGGCACCAGGAGGGCCGCACCACAGCACGCCAGTTCCCCTATGGGCTGTCACGGGCCGATGTGGAGGCGGCGATCCTGGCGGGCCCCTGACCCCCGCCCTGAGCCAGCATCCGGCGGCCGCTCAGAGGCTGGAGAGGGCCGCCTCGATCACTGCGTAGCAGTGGGCCAGCTGGTCGTCGTCGATGCACAGCGGCGGCAGCAGGTAGACCACCTGCCCCAGGGGCCGCAGGAACACCCCCCGCTCCAGGGCCAGCCGCTGCAGCCGTTGGCCGACGGGATTGAGGTAGCCGGGGGCGTCGGTGGCCACCTCGAAGGCGGCCACGCTGCCCATCAGCCGCGGCCGCCGCACCAGGGGGTGGCGCGCCAGGGCCTCCAGGTGGGGACGGTGGCGCGCCTCGAACCCCTGGTGGCGCTCCGGCCGCTCCTGGAGCAGCTCAAGGCTGGCCAGGGCGGCGGCGCATCCCAGGGGGTTGGCGGTGAAGCTGTGGCCGTGGAAGAGGGTCAGGCCGGGGGTGGTGCCGATGAAGCCCTCGAAGATGGACTCCCGGGCCAGGGTGACGCCCATGGGCAGGAAGCCGCCGGTGAGCCCCTTGGAGAGGGCCATCAAGTCGGGGCGGATGCCGGCCCGCTGGCAGGCGAACAGGTGGCCGCTGCGGCCGAAGCCGGTCATGACTTCGTCGGCGATCAGCAGGGCGCCGCTGGCGCGCACCAGCGCCTCCACCTGGCGCAGGAACTCCTCCCGCACCAGGGCCATGCCGCCGGCCCCCTGAAGCAAGGGTTCGAGGATCACCGCCGCGGTGGGCGTTTCCAGGAGTTGTTCCAGCCGCTCCAGGGCCGCCGCCTCCCGCGCCTCCACCCCCTCGTCGCCCCACCAGGTGGCGGGCCAGGGGGCCCGGGCCACGGCGAACAGCAACGGCTCGAACGCCTCCGAGAACAGGGAGCGCTCCCCCACCGCCATGGCGCCGAAGGTGTCGCCGTGATAGGCCCCCTCGAAGGCGATCAGCTGCCGGCGGGGTTCGCCCCGGTTGCGCCACCACTGCCAGGCGATCTTCAGGGCCACCTCCACCGCCGTGGAGCCGTTGTCGGAGAAGAACAGCCGCTCCAGCCCGCTGCAGGCGGCCAGGCGCTCGGCCAGCTGCTCGGCGGCCGGGTGGCGGAAATCGGAGAAACCCACCTGCTCGAGGCTGCGGGCCTGGCGGGCGACGGCGTCGGCGATGGCGGGTTCGGCGTGGCCGTGCAGGGTCACCCACCAGCTGCTGATGCCATCGATCAGCCGGCGGCCGTCATCCAGCTCCAGCAAGGCGCCCTCGCCGCGCACCACCCGCAGGGGCGGGTCGGCGGTGGCCACCTGGGTGAAGGGGTGCCAGAGGTGGGGATGCCAGCCGGGTCCGGTCACGGTGGGGGTCAGCGGCAGACCTCCGAACGGCGTTCGCCCCCAGTGGCCACCGGCCCGCAGTTGACCCAGCGGGTGACGCTGGTTTCGATGTCGGTGAACAGCACCAGGATGCCCGCACAGAGCGCGGCCACGACAGCGGTTACGAGCAGATGCTTGCGGCTCATGGCTGCAGGCTACGGGCCAGACCACTGCGCTGCCATTGCCGCTCCAGACCTTCCCGGTCGAGGGGATCCAACGGCGGCAGCTCCGCCAGCACCGGCACGCCGCCGAGGGCCGCCAGGGTGCGGGGATTGTCGGGGTGGGGATCGCCGTTGAGCACCAGCCCCAGGACGGGGATCGAACGCCGGGAGAGGGCCTCCAGAGACAGCAGGGTGTGGTTGAGGGTGCCCAGGCCGCTGCGGGCCACCAGCAGCACCGGCAGCCCCCAGACGGCGATCTGCTCGATCTGCAGCCAGTTGCGCCGTAGGGGCACCAGCAGCCCCCCCGCCGTCTCCACCACCAGGGGGCCGTCCCAGGCCGGCAGGGCCAGTCGGGCCGGATCGATGCTGATCCCGTCCCGCTCCGCTGCCCAGTGGGGGGAGACGGGGGCCGTGAGGCGGTAGGCCTCCGGCAGCACCCGCTCCGGCGGCAGCCCCAGCAGCTGCTGGACCCGGCCCGTGTCGCCGCCGCCCTCTAGGCCGCTCTGCACCGGCTTCCAGTAGTGGGCCCCCAGCCCCTGCACCAGCAGGGCGCTCACCACCGTCTTGCCCACGTCGGTGTCGCTGCCGCAGACCACCAGCCTCATGCGATCCTCCGGCCCACCAGCAGCAGCACGTCCCACGAGATTGCCGCATCGGAGGGCCACTGGCGCAGCAGGCGGCGCAGCTGGGCGGGGCTCAGCGGCGCGGTGCGGCTGCTGCCCGCGCCCAGATCGCGAAGGCGCCGCAGGGTGGCCAGGCCGTTGCCGGCCGGGCGGCTGAAGCGCAGGCGTTGCTGGAGGGTGGTGGCCAGGCCGGCGCTGGCCAGGGCGCCGATCAGCTCGTCGGCGTCGGGCAGCTCCAGGGCGGTGCAGGGCACCCCGGCGGCGGCGGCGGCCTGGCGCCACTGGGGAAAGCTGCCGCGCACGGGCACCGCCAGCGCCAGCCAGCCGCCCGGGGCCAGGGCGCGCCCCCAGCGCTCCAGTTCCCGGGCCGGCGCCTCCAGCCACTGCAGCGCGAAGCTCGACACCAGCAGCCCCGCCGGCTCAAGGGCGGCGGGCAGGCCGCCGTTGAGGTCCCACACCAGCGGCGCCGGGCCGGTGGTGGCGAGGGGATTGCGGGCGAGCAGCTCGGGGCAGAGATCGAGCTGCAGCAGGGGGCGGCCGGCGAGGCCGGGGCAGTGGTGCAGCAGGGCGCGGCTGAGCAGGCCGCTGCCGGCGCCCAGATCGGCCCGGGGGGCGTCGGGCGGTGGGGCCGGCAGGTCGCGGCAGAGGCGGGCGAGCCGCCAGGCGATGCCCCGCTGCAGGCCGGCCTGGCCCTCGTAGTCGGCGGCGTGGCGGCCGAAGGCCCCGCACACCTGCAGGGGGAAGGCGGTCATGGGCCGAGGGTGTCCGTGATCCAGCGGCGCAGCTCCGTCGGCAGGGGCGCCTGCAGCAGGCAGTGGCCCGCCCCCTCGAAGTGGAGCACCTCGGCATGGGGCAGGCGCTCGCGCAGCAGGGCCCGTGCCTCGGGCCCCACGATTCGATCGGCGCCGGCCTCCACGATCAGCACCGGCACGTCCTCGGGAAAGCCGGGCGGCAGATCGGCGCAGGCCGCCAGACGCTCCAGGTCGTCGCGCAGCCGCCGCCGGCCCTCGGGCCCCACCGGCTGGCTGGCGGGGCCGTGGGGAAGGAGCTCGGGCGGATCAGGGGAGGCCGCCTTCTCCAGGAAGGCCTGCAGCATGAGCTGGGCGCGGCGGGCCGTGTCGGACTCGTCTGGCCCTTCGGCGAGCTGGGCCGCCATGCCGGCGAGGGCGGTCTGCAGCCGGCGTCCCTCGCGGCCCGGAGGCAGGAAGCGGGCGAAGCTGGCCAGCAGCACCACGGCCTTGGCCTGCTCCAGCAATGAGGGCGGCAGCAGATGGGGGCCCATCGAATGGCCGATCAGCAACCGCCGGCCGCCTGGGGCCCACTGGGGCCGCTCGGGCGTGCGGCCGCCGTAGCCCCGTTCGCCGGAGCGCCAGTGCCAGTCGGGCGCGGCGAGGGCCTGGCGCAGCAGGTCCCAGCCCAGGCCGTCGCCGGCCCAGCCGTGCATGGCGATCACCTGCAGGGACGAAGCCGGGGCGGCCTCAGGGGGCGAGGGCATGGCGGGGGGCGTGGGGACCGGGCCCGAGCGCGGCCAGCAGCCGATCAAGGGAGCCGGTGGGGAGATCCTGGCGCAGCACCAGCCGCAGCCTGGCGGTGCCTTCCGGCACGGTGGGAGGCCGGATCGCCACGGTGAGCAGGCCGGCCGCCTCCAGCCGACGCTGGGCCGCCAGGGCCTCGGCGTCGGCGCCGAGCAACAGCGCCAGGATCGGCCCGACGCCGGGGGGCCGGGGCCAGCCCGCGGCTTCGATGGCGTCGCGCCAGCGGGCCGCCCGCTCCGCCAGGGCCGGGCCCACCGACGGCGTGGCCTCCAGGTGAACGAGGGCCGCCAGGGCGCCGGCCGCCAGCGGCGGGGCGAGGGCGGTGGTGTAGCGGAAGGCGCCGCTGCTCTGCAGCAGCCAGTCGGCCACCAGGGCGTCGGCGGCGAGGAAGGCGCCGCCGCTGCCGAAGGCCTTGCCGAAGGTGCCGCTCACGATCGCCACGGAGCTGACGCCATGGGCGAGACCGCGGCCGCCGGGGCCGAGCACGCCGAGGGCATGGGCCTCATCCACCAGCAGGGGCGCGTCGTGCCGGAGGCAGAGGTCCGCCAGGGCGGCGACGGGCGCGCTGGTGCCTTCCATGCTGTAGAGGCTTTCGCACAGCACCAGCAGCCGGCCATCGGGCCGCTCGCGCCGGGCGGCGAGCAGGCGGCGTTCCAGATCCGCCGGGTCGTTGTGGGCGAAGCGTTGCAGGCGGGCACCGCTGGCGCGCACACCCACCAGCAGGGAGTGGTGGATGAGCCGATCGGCCAGCACCAGGGTGTGGCGATCCGCCAGGGACGCCACGGCGGCGAGGTTGGCCTGGAAGCCGCTGGGAAAGAGCAGCACCCGCTCGCGGCCGAGCCAGGCGGCCAGGGCGGCCTCCAGCTGCTGGTGGATGGGCCGGGTGCCGGTGACCAGGCGGGAGGCGCCGGCCCCCAGGCCACTGGCGGCCAGTTCGGCCGCGGCGGCCGCGAGCACGGCGGGATGGCGGCTGAGGCCGAGATAGTCGTTGCTGGCAAGATCCAGCAGCGGGAGCGCTTCGCCGGGGGGTGAGGGCTGGAGGCTGGCGGCGGCGGCGGGTTCAAGGGTGCGCAGGGCGCGGCTGCGGACGGCTGGAAGGGCCGAGAGGGCGTCGTGCAGCTGCTGGCGCCAGGGGGGCTGGGGGGCGGTGGGGTCGCCGCTCTCCGAGGTGGTGGGAGGAGGGATCAGGGCGGCCCGATATCAAGGACAGGGGGCAGTCTGGGATGGTGGGCGGGTGAAGGCTCGATCCGGCCGTCTCTGAACCCTTGGCAGAGAGTGACCGGGAGATGAAGACGTGCACCGCACAGGTGTAGCCCGGGATACCGGTGGTTCACGGGTCCGAGAACCAGGGGCGAGCACTTCTTGAGTGGGGTGGATACCTTATGAGTTGACTGTGTTTTGGCCGTGCTGATGTTCGGGGCGCACCTGTGGTTCACGGAAAGGACAGGCGACTGGGGCGTGGTTCTCGGAACCGTCTAATGACTAGTTAGACAGTTCTCAGGCTTTAGGACAGGCCTGCACTTTCCAGATAACATGTTATTCACCAAGATCTGATCAGCGAGATGCCCATCCGTCATACAATCTGGACAATTGATAGCCAGCCAACTGAATTGCCCATCCAGCGCCTTGCAAGGGAACAGCAGCTGGAAGACATGATTGTTGCACAGCCTGCAATTCTGTCAAATGAATGGCTACTGATCGGCCAGCAAGAATCAACTGGTTTCGGAGGTCGAATCGATTTGCTTGCTATTGCACCAGACGCCTCTCTAATTTTAGTGGAGCTTAAGCGTGATCGGACACCACGCGAAGTGGTTGCTCAAGCCTTAGATTACGCGGCATGGGTTGAGAATCTGACTAGCGACCAGATTAGTGATATATATCAGCGGTTTGTATGTCGCCACACTGGCTTGCCAAACTCTCTGAACGAAGCTTTTCGCATGCAATTTGGCGATGACATCCCAGAAGACGAACTAAACGCATCTCACCAAATCGTGATTGTTGCATCTGAGCTGGATCCAGGCAGCGAGAGAATAATCAACTATCTGAATAACAAAGGAATTCCAGTCAACGCCCTATTCTTTCAAGTCTTTTCTCACGCTGGCAGTCAATTGTTAAGTCGGGCATGGCTAATTGATCCAGGTTCAACTCAGATCAATGCGGCAGTCAGCGCAAGCAGTAAGGGCGAGAAGGAGCCATGGAATGGAGAATTCTACGTTTCTTATGGAGGCAATCGATCATGGTCTGACGCAGAGCGTCTTGGTTTTATTAGCGCAGGTGGAGGTGCTTGGTATTCCCGTACGCTTGATCAACTGGAGCCAGGCAACCGTGTATGGGTAAAGATTCCTGGAAAGGGATTTGTAGGGGTTGGCATAGTTGAAGAGCCTGCTCAGCAGGCTAGCGATATTGTCTTTTCGACATCCGAAGGTGAGAAGGGGTTTTTTGATGCCATCAGCAATGGAGAATACTACCGCTCAGTTTCAAGTGATCCAGACAAGGCAGAACGCGTTGTACGTATTCATTGGCTTCAAACCTTGCCAGAAGCTCAAGCCATCAATGAAACAGGATTCTTTGGAAACCAAAATAGCGTCTGTAAACCTGCGACTCCAAAATGGCGCCATACGGTTGAACGACTCAAAAGGCATTTCACCGATTGGAATTCCAATCTGAATGAAACTGATGACAGTGTGACTTATGGCTCTCAGTAGTTCAGTTGTTGCTTACGTGTGGATGGACTGTCTAACACACCGCTAGAGTGGACAGGCCACCTTTGGGATCTGCGTGTAGCTGAAATTGATAGCCTGCCACTCAGCGGCAGCGTTATGCGGACTCAAATCATTAGCCTTTCATTCATGGACACCCATAAAGAATCAATCATCAATCAGTTTTCTCGTCAAGCGGTTCCGTTCACTCAGGTACCTGGACACACGAACGAAGAGTCTCTTCAGCTGTTATTAGAAATGGCAGAAGCGTCAGCTCAAGACACCGTTCTGGATGTCGCCTGTGGGCCGGGTATCGTCGCATGTGCCTTTGCGCCAATTGTCAAACACGTGACGGGCATTGATATTACGCCAGCGATGCTGGAACAGGCTCGCTCGCTCGCTCATCAAAGAGGTTTGAGGAATGTTTCTTGGCAGCAGGGGGAAGGAGAAGACTTGCCATTCACTGAAAGCAGCTTCTCGATCGTTCTCAGCCGCTACGCCTTTCATCATTGCGTTGATCCTAAGACCGTTCTCTCCGAAATGCTTCGTGTATGCCGTCCAGGAGGGAAAGTTCTGATTGCCGATGTCGCTCTTCCATCTACCAAGGTAGACGCATATGATCATCTTGAGAAGCTCCGAGACCCTTCTCACACTCATGCCTTGAGTGATGAGGAGTTAAACAGCCTGGCCGTCAATAGTGGTCTTCTGAATATTCGTCTTGCCTTTTACAAGGTGGCGATTGAGCTCGAGCAACAGATGGCTGCATCTTTCCCGAATCCAGGAGACGAGGTGAGGATTCGGCAAATCTTTAACGATGACATCGGGATTGACAAACTAGGGATCAACACCCATCTTGTAGGCAATGAGATCCACTATGAAGTTCCAATTACAGTCCTGGTTGCACAGAAGGCCGGATAACAAGCCCATGCACACCGGCCGGCGAGGGATCATCGGTGTCAATGCACGGATTGCTTGCGGCGGGTGATGGGCGCGTTTGGCATGCAGCCGCAGCTCTCAGAATGCAACTGATCGCCCCCACCACCACCAAGAGCCATGGTGTCCTTTGAGCAGATAGCCGACACCCTCGACATGGCGCTCGACCGGGGTGACCAGGAGGCGCTGAGAAGAGCACTTGCCGCCGTTGACTCCCAATACCCGCCAGGTACCGATCTGCCCCCCGCCGAGACCGCGCGTCTTGCAGGTCTTCTGATCGATGCCGGTGCAGCTCTCCAACTCCCTGCGCCTATACAGCGGGGGCAGTCCTTGTTCGAGAAAGAGTGGAACCGTCTGAAGCCAATCTATGGCGAGGCACAGCTTCACTACAACTTGGGGAACGGGCACCAGGCTCTCTATGAAATCGAGCGCTCCAGACCGTCTTGGCGATTCAATCTCGAAGGCGTGGAGTCATGCTTTAAGGCAAAGTCATCCTACTGGCGCGCTCTAGCACGAGTGCATCCCCCAGAACTTACTCCACGGCTATTGACAAATCTTGCGAACGCACTCGACTCTTCAGGGCGGGTGGTGGATGCTCTTCATTACTACGACAACGCATTGTCGATTTCTCCTCAGTTTGGGATGGCAAGTTGCAATCGTGGGCAAGCCTTGCTGAACCTGAATCAGATTTCAGGCACCTACTCGGTCAAGCTTCTGTACGAGATATACAAGTCCCTCGATGTAGCAAAGAAGAGCGAATCACTGGACCCTTGCGCTCGAAAGCTGTCGGAGATGCATGCCACGAAAATCGCCGAGTTGCTTCGCGAGCATGGCTATGACAAGCATGAGGATCCGCATTCTGTTCTACAGAACCAGCAGGAGGTGAGCTCCCATGACTCATATTGGCTTTGGTGCCTTGAGCACTCGTTGGTTCTCTCCGAACACGCCCTTTATTGCCGTTGTGTTGGAGCGAGGCGCGATGATCTGTCAATTCTGACGCCTGGAGACGCCAAGTTGTCAGGTGCCATGGTTCCAAAGATGGAACTACTACTCAATCGAATGAAGTCGGAGTACTGTCTCTCCCGCGCACTCTTGTACCAATCTGTCGCTCCTGAGCGCACACCTCAGTGGGATCTGGCGCCGTTTGAAGGAACATTCACAGAGCTGCTGGATGACGAGGAAGTCGGAATTGAGACCGAATTTCTGCGCACGAGTTTTCGCCTGTGCTTTGGGATTCTAGATCGGATAGCGCGAGGCATCTGCGACCTCTTTAAGCTGGCAGGGCAGCAAGAGAATGTCTACTTTCACACTTTTTGGCGCCCAACTGGGAAGGCAAATGATCAACGGTGGGTTGCTCTCAATCAGATTAGCAATGCGGGCCTGGTAGCCTTGTATGGTCTGGCCCGCGATATGAGCGAGCAGAAGGATGGCGAGTGGAGCAACCTTCGGCGGTATCGAAATCTGTTCGAGCATTCGCTATGCCTGGTTCGTAAGGACACTGCGCCGGAAGACCTTCCTCCATGGTTCGATGGTGAGCCACTGCCGTCTGTTTCCCGTCGACAGATGCGGGCGGACGCGGCAGATATGTTGAGATTCGCACGCGCTGCAATTTTCTACTTTGCGCTCCTAGTCCGGGCCGAAAGCCTCGACGTCGAGAACGAAGTGAGGGGACATACCATTACCTTCCAAAAGAAGCCCGTCGGGAAGGACTGATGCCTAACCAGCCCCTCGAGTGGACAGGCCACCAATTACTCTCAGCTGTGCCGCCCCAGGCTTCTTGCCTGCCACTCATGGGCAGCGTTAGGCGACATTAATGGCCCATTTCCAGTAATTGCTGTGAATTTTACTTGGTACTCACTAAAGGCTCTTGGAACCAGCACCGTTGTTCGATCGGCAAACATATGGGCATTGGTTGTGCCCATCGCCGCAAAGCTTTTGGATGGCGTTGAGGACGTCGTAACTGTGACTATTCTCGGGCACGCCTTCCCCTTGCATCTTCAACTTCCATTTAGCTGGAAAGTACTATTCTTTGCATCACTGGCATTCCTCATTGCCAATATTCTCTTCATGGCATTTTGTCCTGCACTGGTTAAGCAGACCGATACCTATCGAGACTATGCCAGTCAGCGCCGGGGTGGGTCAGAGCTGAGCTCTGAACTTCAACAACTCGGCAAGAGTCAGCTGGTATCTGAAACAGAAATGGCCCCTTGGATTAGTTGGCTAAACCTTCGTGAAACTCTCGTCGCGAACCCAACGCAGCGCAGGCCTGAAAGCTTCTCATCAAACGATGACGATAGGGCTTTTGTGGAGATTTATACGCTCGTAGCTGAGCGAGTAGCACTCAGATCTTTTGTTGCACGGTATGCTTGCGCCCAATTCTATTCGCTTGGTCTGGCTGGTATTGCTGTTGTACTAGTGCAAAATGTCATTTTCGTGCTGAAGCACCTTTAGTCGCTTTGCGCGATACGTGGAGACGGGGCTTAACATCAAGATTCATCGGACGGGTCCAAGGGAGTCTGATCAACGCTTAAAGCCATTTCCCGTCGCCGATCTTGGCGTTCGACATAAAACCAACTTATATGAAAACCCATGTCACATTCCTCGCAGAAGGATTAAATCAAGTCGAGCCAAAGAAGAATTTCATCAATGATAGCAACTTTGGAGAAGATATGGCGCAATGGATAATCGATGGGTTCAATAAGTCTGGGGATGTATCGGCAGATCCGGAGCCGCTACAGGAAGATTGGGGATGGCGTGTTTATGTATCTACCGATGGGTTTTCCGGAAACATAGGATTAGGATCTTATGTAGTGGGAACCTCAAGCGGAGATCATGATGGATGGGTGTGCTTTTGGGATAAGCCCAAATGGAAGAAGCCATTCTTGTTCTTCGGAAGAGCCAAGGCAGACGAATACAATAAGCGAGTAGAAGAGTCCTCGGTAAAAATTATATTGAGGTTTCACGGTATTCTTTGTGCATCGCAGCGTATTTCTCAAATTCGATGGCACGACGAAGCTGATTTTTTGAAAGGCAATGAAGAGAGCTGGACGCCAAAACCGCTATGAAGAAGCCTGAACCTAGCAACGTGCTAGAGCCAGCACGGATGATTGGCGCAGAGCGTGCGTCTCACTTTCGACGTTAACTTGTCAACAAGCCCAGTTTCTTTATCGGGTCAACACCTGATCTATGCCGGGCAGCTGTGTCTTCAGGCAATCGGCACATGCTCCACAAACACAAGCCGGCGGCCGGTCCTGGTGCTGGTCATGCTGTGGCGCGGGGCTGGGCCATCAATGGCGTACTCCTCATACTCCGCGATCACCAGCCGTAGCTTTGCGCCGTCCGGCTCGGGCAGGTCGATCCGCCCGTCCCAGAGCGGCGGGCGCAGCCAGAGCTGTTCAGCCCCGACCCCTAGGGCCAGGGCTTCGGCGAAACGGCGTTCGGCGATCAACTCGCGGCCCAGAGCCAGCCGTTCCGGTGCCGGCGCGAACGGTCCGATGGCCGGGACCCCGTCGGCGGCCACGCCGTCGCCGATCCGGACCCAGCCGAAATCCGATCCGAGCGTGGGTTCCAGCCGTTCGAGCCACACCTCCACCACCGGTTGTGGCGATACCGGCGTCACCTGATTCACCTGCTCGCTCAGAACGTCGATTTCTGAGCGCGGCCGCACCTCGCGCGAGCCGCCCGAGGCCTCGTAGCCAGTGCCGAACAGCGTCACGCCACGCGAGCGTCCCTCTCCGGCGGCGCGCACGACCAGCGAGCGGTCGGCGGCCAGTTGCATCACGTCGGCCAGCACCACCTCGGACAGGTGCGCGCCATCGGTGGAACAGGGCTGATAGCGCGCCAGCGCCAGCCGCACGAACGGCCAGTAGGCCGCACCGGAGTTGACCTCGATGTCGCAGAACCAGAGTCTGCGCTCGGGGTCATAGCTCACGTCATGGGGGGCGACCACCACCGGGGCGTTGCTGCCCGGCAGCCCCAGGCCCACGCGGAAGGCCCCCGGTGGCTGGTCGGCCTCCGTCGCCGGAGCGCCGGGGGGCAGCCAGCTCCCGCTGGGGTCAGCCTGCCGGCGCGCCAGGGGGAAAGCGTCAGGGCCGGGTGCGACGCCCGGCACGAAGGGCGACTGCCAGATCGGGTCGTTGCCCCACTGGGTCACCGTCCGGCGATAGACGCCGCCCGCTGCGCTCTCGGGGTCGCCGGCCAGGCCCGCGGGCGGCAGCACCACCGCCAGCATCTCCCCATAGCCGCTCCCATTCCAGGGCCGCTCCAGCCAGACCCGCAGTCCGCCGCCCTGGCGCCAGCTGCGCTGGTTGCCATCGGCGTCGCGGCTCCGCACCCAGCCGAACGTGGGCACCACATAGAGGATCTGCGGCGCCGGCGGCGGTGCCGAGCTGGGCACCCAGCCCACCGTCTCGGGGCCCTCCAGCGTGATCGCCTCCATCAGTGCCGCCGGCAGGTGCTCGCGGTAGCGCGTGGTGGCCATCAGGCGATAGGCAATCCGCCGATAACGGGTGTCGTTGAATTCGTGGGGGCGGATCGCCAGGCGGTCGCGGCGCGGGCTGTTCACGCCGATCACGTCGGGGCCACGGCCTTCGTCGGCGGGCAGGGTGTGGTCGGCATGGGCACCGGGGCCGCTCTGGTAGTCACCGCTGTCGGTGATCTTGATGTGGAAGGCCAGGTCCGCCCGCGGCTGGTCCTCTGGCCCCGCGCTTCCCAGAGGCTCGAGCGGCTCGTGCCAGCGCGCCAGCAGGTCGATCCGATCGGTGCTCTTCAGGCTGACCCGGGCCGGAAACACCGGGAAAACCGCGGTGTTGCCGCCGCCGCGGCGCAGCTCCAGGTCCTCGAGGCGGGGCATGATCAGCGGTCGCTGGACGGCATGGACCAGTTCGACGTCCTGCCATGGGGTGAACAGCCAGGTCCGGCCGTCCAGGGTCGGCTCGGCCAGGGCGTCCCTGGTCGGCTGGTCCAGCCACTCCCACAGCCCCATCCGCTCGAACAGGTCGCGCTTGCGGATCTGCATCGACAGACGCAGGGTCGCCCGCTCGCCCTTGGCCAGCGGCACCCGCAGCACCCTGGTCGCCGCGTCGAACGCCGGCGTCTCGTCCGGGGTCGTGGCCTCCGCAAGGGCGATGGTGAAGGGCTGCGCCTCGGGCCAGACCGCCCCGTCGGGGTAGAGATCGATCGCGATCGTCGCGGCTTCGGCCATGGCCGGATGGCCGAGGAAGCGGGCGGCCACCCGCCGCGCCATCGGGTCGGGCAGCCAGGTGAGCGCCCGGCCCTCGGGCCACACCCCGTAGCGGGCGGCCTCGGCCTGCGGCTGGGCCCCGACGGGCACCGCTTCCTCCACCAGCGCGGCCAAGGGGTCGCTCGCCGGGCGGTCCTTGTCCAGCGCGAGCATCGCGAAGCTGGCCGGGTTCAGCTGGCCGGCCTGATCCAGCGCCCCGTGCAGCTCCGCGTCGCGCACCGTCACCTGCGGCGGCAGCACGGCGCGGATCGCCACTTCCGGGCTGGCGGCCGGGTCGTCGAAGACCTCGTTGAAGCTGCGGATCACCATCCGCGCCATCGCCTCGCCTTCGGCCAGCACCGGGCTGGCTCCGCCGGCGGGCCGCACCAGGGCGATCACCGGCGCCGCCAGCGGTTCGAAGCGCAGGAAGGGCCGCGGGGCGGCGGCGGGTGCCTCGGGGCCGAAATCGGTCGGGGCCGGGGGCAGCGAGTTGCCGGCCAGGTCCACCGCCCGGGCCCGCAGGGCATAGGAGCGTCCGTAGCGCAGCCGCGGCAGCGACCCCTTCACGGCGCCGAAGCGCGAGGCGAAGTCCAGCCCCGCCACCGCCCCGGCGCCGTCGCTGAAGCGCGGCTTGCCGTCGGGACCCTTGTCGATGTCGTCGCCCACGCCCCGTCCCGGCGGTGGCGCGGCGAGGCTCCACCCCGTCCAGGCCACCATCGCCTCGTGCAGGTTCAGGATGTCGGCGTTGTAGGTGGGGTCGGGCGAGCGGGTCGCCGCCAGCTGCACGGTCGCCTCCTCCTCGCCGGCGGCCGGGCTGACCTCCACCGCGCCCGCGCCCTGCCCCAGGGTGTAGGTCGCCAGCCGCCGGCACAGGGATCGCCACACACCGGTGCTGCTGTCCCAGACGTCGATGCGATAGCCGCGCACCAGGTCCTCGGCCCACAACGCCACCGCCGGCACCGCCGCCGCCGCACCCGCCAGCTGGGCCTTGGTCTGCGACAACCGTGCTTCGAGCGCCCCGGCGCGGTCCTTGCGCACCAGCATCAGCCCGGCGGTGCGCAGGGCCGGGGCACCGGCCCGCTTGTCCTTGCGCGTCACGTCGTCGAACAGGTGCGCAGGATCGCTGGCGGCGATGGAATCCGCCTGCCGCAGCGAGCGGGCGAAGTTCATCAGCTTGAACACGGCACCGTCCACATCCGCCTGCAGCAGATCAAAGCCGTCGGGCTGGCTGTACAGGTCGAGCAGGCCAGCCTCCACCCGCATCTCGATCCCGGGGCCCGGCGCCACCCGTGAGCGGGCACTGAAGCTGCGGTCGCCGATCCTGGCCTTCGTGACCGGTGCCAGATCAGCTACGTCCTGCCGCGTCGGCAGGTCGGGGAAGCGCACCACGACGCTCAGATCCACATCGCCGGCCTGGAACAGGCCCGGATCCAGCCGAAAATCCAGCACCAGTCCCAGCCGGCGCAGCAGCGTCGGATAGGCGTTCAGGGCCGCAACGGCGCGGTGGAAATCGAAGCTCGACGCCAGTTCGGCCTCGCTGGCCGGGGCGGGCGGGCGTTCGAACCCTTCGGTGTCGACGCTGATCCGTGGATCATCCTTCCGGGCCACCGTCTGAAGCGACTTCGGGCGCAGGGGCGGTGTGTGGAACAGCTCGAACCGGGCCAGGTGCGCCGCGGCTGCTGCCGGCCCTTGCCGGGCCGAGCCGACCGGGGCCAGGTCGGCCAGCCTGCGCAGGGTGGCGAAGCGTCGTTCGGCCTGGCTGGCACCGCCGGCCCGCGGCAGGTTGCGGGCGCCCTCCGGCGTGCCCCAGCGGTCGACCTCGGCCACCGCCTCCACAAGTCCACTCCAGAGTGGATCCTCCAGCAGGTCGGCGCCGATGCGCGGCAGCACCCCGGCCGACCGCTGCGCCAGATCGACGTAAAGGTCGCGCACCAGATCATGGACATCGGTGCTGCTGTAGGAATTCAGCTGGCTGTCGAGGATCTCCGCCTTCAGCCGGTAGGGCGTGACCGGCAGTGCCGGCCCGAACAAGGCCGTCCAGGCGGCGCTGTCGGGGGCGCCCAGCGTCGTGTCATGGCCCTCCCCCCCCACCGATCGTCTGGCGACCGGCTGGCCATTCGCCAGGATCGTGATGTCGGCCGTCGCCAGGGCCGCCGGCCAGTCGAGCCACTCGGGAAAGCTGGCCAGCACCGGCACCTCGGCCTCGGGGTCGAGCCGGGGTGAGAGCAGCACCGACAGGTGCAGTTGGCCATCCTCGGTGCTGAAGCCATTGGGAAGACAGGTCCAGACGAAACGTTGCCGGGTCATCAGGCTGCCTCCAGCGCGAAGGCGGAGCAGTAGTCGTCCCAGACCGTCTGATCGGGCATCAGATCGAGGAAGCGCGGATCGGCCTTGCCGCCGCCGAATTCGCGCCGGCAGCGCACCGTGACATCGAAGCTGAGCAGCAGCACCTCCACCTCGACGATCAACTCGGCTTCGCCATAGACCACCGATCCGCCGCCGTCCTTCTCATAGGCCAGTTGCAGGTTGAAGGTGAGGGAGGCCGAAAAGATCGCCACCACGGTCAGCTCGCCATGGATCCGCACATAGCCCGCCAGCTTCACGCGGCCTTCGCTCTGCCAGTGGAAATAGACCCCCGCCTTGATCTCGACCGTGCCCGAGGCGACGACGAGGTTCAGCGCGATGGCCGCACCGAATTCCAGCGCCGCCTCGATCTCCTGCACGCCCTTGGCACCGACGCCGATGGCAAAGAAGCCGCCGCCGCCCAGCAGCGACACGGTCAGGCTGAACGGGCACTGGCGTTCGGCGAAGTTGAACCGCACCGTCACGGGGCGGTTGTCGAACGGCAGGCTGAAGCCGGCGCCGAGGCTGACGTTCGAGAGCGAGAAGATGCCCACTTCGATGGCCGGCAGGCCCAGGGAATAGCCGGCCGCGATGCCGCTGGGGGTGACGCTGAGCCCGGCGCCGTCGCCGAACCCGCCGCTGGGGATGAACGCGCGCAGGTCGTTGACGAATTCCAGCGGGCCGCCGAAGCGCACGGCGTCGTCGCCCTCGGCTAGGGCGACCGCCACCGCGGGCTTCCGTCCCGGCAGGGCATCGAAGCTCAGCCGCCGGAACCACAGGATGATGCAGCCGAACAGGTTGAGCTTGAAGTTCTCCAGCACGGCATGGGCCTCGCGCGTGGGGGGCCGGGCCGGGTCGAACGGCACCACCGTGCGGCCTGACAGGCGCAGGGGCGTCGGGTTCACGCCGTCCGCCCGCGGCACCATCAGCTTCAGGGCATCCGGGCGGGTGACGACGGTGGTCCACTCAAAGCCGGCCTCGACCCGGTCCGGAAACGGCGTCTCCAGCAGACGCGGCGCATCGGCGGCATCCAGCGCGGCCACCACCGGGTTGATGATCTCCCCCAGCGCGATGCCGCCGATCAGGGTGGCATCCAGCGGGAAGAAGTCGGCCACGCTGAAGCGGTTGGCGATGCCGTTCGCCAGCGCCGTCGCCGTGCTCAGGCCGGGCTTGGCGGACACCGGGCCCGAACGCTTCGACAGGCCATAGATCGCCATCTGCGGGGCGCCGATTCCGCCAAGAGCATCGGTCTGGCCCTGGCCGCCGCCGCCGAACTTCAGGTCAAGGGCCGGCCCGGCCACCTCGAGATAGATCTCACCGGGGTTCGCCTTGTTCTCGACCACCACGTCGGGGTAGCGCATCTCGATCCCGTCCGCTCGGCCCAGCAGGGTCTGGATCGCCGGCACCCGCACCCTCGCCTGGTCCATCTCGGGATGGAACTGCGGCGCAAGGTCCTCGGCGCCCACCACACCGCCCACCACAAAGCGCATCCACTCGGTCGGCAGGCTCGACACACCGCCGCCGGCATCGAAGCGCACGCTGCCCCCGCCCAGGTCAGTCTCGCGCCGCGCCGGTGGGGCGGCGTCATAGCCGGCGCGGATCTCGGCGGCGCGCGCCCGGTTGGCCACCTCGCTGACGAACAGCATCGGCAGCGTGAACACCCGCCGCTCGCCGTTGCGATCGGTTCCGGCCACCTCGAAGCGGAAATCTCCGCTGCCCTGCAGCCGTGGCCAGAACACCATCCGGGGCGAGACCGTGATCGTCTTGCCGCCCACCACCACCGGTCCATACACGGCCCCTCCGGTCTCGTCGATCCGCGACGGCCCGGCGGCGGGGTCGGTCAGGTCCGGGGTGTCCCCGGTCAGAATCTCCACCTCGGTGAAGGGCAGGTTGCGAGCACCGTGTTCATGGGTGCTGCCGTCATAGCGGCGGATCCTCTCCCGCACGATCAGGAAGAAGCGCTGGCGCAGCAGCGCCAGCCTGTCGCCCGGGCGGGCCGGGTCGGCGGATTCGAACCGGCGCTCGGTCACCTTCACCAGCGAGGCGGCATGGCCGAAGGGCATCAGGAAGCCGGCATAGACCACGCGCACGACCTGGTCCCGGCCCAGCGTGGCAAGGTGACGCCATTGCTCCAGATCGACCCCTTCCGGCCTGGGCTCCCAGTCGCCGCCGGCCTCCAGCAAGGCCCCCAGCGCGGACAGGTGCAGCCGCTTCGCCTCGGCCGATGGCGGCAGGTACGTCCGGCCTGAACCGGCCCGCTTCTGACGCCAGTCGGCGGTGAGTTTGACGAGGAAATCCCTGTCCTGTCGGTCGAGGCTCATCCGGAACGGCCCCGCCCCATCGCCCGTGGCGTCCAGGTCGGGGGACCACAGGAAGCGCAACCGCGACGCCGCCCCCTCCGCCCCTGACAGCCGGGTATGCCACAGCTCGGTGCGGCCGCGGGCGGTGACAGGCTCGTCGCGATGCTGCCATTGCGGCGTCCCGGCAGGGGTCCCGATCGGTGTCATGAGCAGCCGATAGGGCAGCTCCAGCGCCGTGACCGAGCTCCCTGGCTGGTGCGGGGTGTCGGCCAGCAGCGGCAGGTAGGGCATCGCCCCGATCCCCGCGGCCCGGTCACTGATCCCCGCCGCAGCGGCGGTGGCGGCCAGCCGTCCGGCAGATCCGGCCGCCAGGGCCGCCAGCGTGGCGGTGTGGAGATCACCCCGGCGCAGTTGGGGGTGGCGTGTGAACAGGCGGTCGGCTTCACGGCGCAGCGCTTCGAAGGCGACCGGGGCCGGCTGGCCGTTGTTCAGCCCACCGGCCGCCAGATCGGCGATCCGCTGGGTGCCTTCCTCCAGCCGGCGCTTGGCATCGACGGCCTCGTTGTCCGGCAGGTTCGCCAGAATCGCTGCGGAAAGCCGTTCGGCCACATCGGCGCGCAACCAGAGCGGATCGAAATCCACCTGGTCGGGCCGGGCGCCGATGGCGAGGTTCATCGGCCAATCGCGCAGGGCGGCCAGAACGGCGGCCAGGGTGAAGGGCAGATCCTCCAGCGCGTCGGGCATCCGCAGAGCGATGCGGCTGGGCCCTGCCATGCGCACCCGCGCCGGCAGCCGCCCCAGCAGCGGTTCGGCCGTTGGCTTGAGATCGTTGTTGGCCTGCTTTGTCGCGGTAACGCCGCTGATCACCGGCTGGCCGTTCCTGGACGGCGGCAGTTCGTTGCCGACACCGGTGGCGTCCAGATCGGATTTCACGGCAAGGAAGGCCTCCTCGCCGAAGCTCTGGGGCGGAAACTCGATGATCAGGAACGAGCGCTGCCCCGGGGTGTCGCGGACGAGCCGCGCCGCGCCATCGCCATCGGGGCGGATGCGCAGGTTCTCGACCATCAGGTCGAACACCAGATGATCGTCGGGTCGCCGCACCGGCACCCGGAGCGGAGCGCGCTCCCGGGGCGCCAGCCGCTCGATCAGGGGTCCGACCAGGAACGGATTGTTCACGGAATCCGACACAGGTGCGGAGGGTGGTGAAACCCGATCCGTAAAAACCCGTTGCACCAGCTGGTCGAAGCGATTTCCCATGCTGGATCGACGGATTGCCCGGTCGTGTCAAACCTATGCTCCGTGCCGAGCCGTGGCGCGTGAGGCGTCGGAAGTTCTTTTTTCTTTTTGAAGCCAGCTCTACGGACCAGGCAGCTCCCGCTGCGGGAGAATGGCTGAACGGCGAGGAGCGGCTGTCGGCCGAGGCACGCGATCGGCTCCATCCGGCCCTCTCTCTTCTGGACTGGGATCGATCCGCTGGTGTGTCGGTCGGAGCCCAGATGAGGCCCCGGACACCTCATGACGTGGCCAGCGATTGCAGGACTCCTGGCCCGTTTCCTGGCTAGCAGTCTGTGCTGGAAGCCTCGGCCCAATGATCCGTTGTTCTGTGGAAAGAATCGGATGAGGTGGCTGACTTCTTTCTGGAATCAGCTATACGCCTGCATGACAGGATGACCCGTTGGTTTCCATCCTGTGGATGCCATGCAGCGGCGCTGGTCACCCTGAAGCTGCATCGAGGTGAGGGGATGGCCCGAGTGGCGTTGATCCGCGATCAGCCCATCGGCGTGGTGCGCCCCACGCCGTTCGATGCGGTGCCCCATCTCCCCTGGGGATTCCATCCCCAAAGCGCCACCCAGGATCCCGTTCGGTGCAGGTTCGGCCAGAGGCGTTCGTGAGCCATCGGCTGGTCCTGGCGCCGTGTGGTCGGGATTTGGCATCGGCCTGAGCCCCGCTCCCCCGGGGCGGCCAGCCCATAGGATTCCACGATGCTCGAGAGCCCCGACGTTGGCAGCTCCACCCGCGTCGACGGGCCCAGCGACGGCGTGATCGGCGGCCCGGCCCTGAACAAGGCCGTCCCTCCGGTGGAGGAGCTGTTCCCCTTCCCCCTCGACGGTTTCCAGCTGGAGGCGATCGACGCCCTGAACCAGGGCCATTCGGTGGTGGTGAGCGCCCCCACCGGCTCCGGCAAGACCCTGGTGGGCGAATACGCCATCCACCGGGCCCTGGCCCACGGCCAGAAGGTCTTCTACACGACGCCCCTCAAGGCCCTCTCCAACCAGAAGCTGCGCGATTTCCGCCACCAGTTCGGCCACGAGAAGGTGGGTCTGCTCACCGGTGATCTGAGCCTGAACCGGGAGGCCCAGGTGGTGGTGATGACCACCGAGATCTTCCGCAACATGCTCTACGCGGAGATCGACCACCTCGACGACGACCCCCTGGCCGATGTGGAGGCCGTGGTGCTCGACGAGTGCCACTACATGAACGACACCCAGCGGGGCACGGTCTGGGAGGAATCGATCATCCACTGCCCCTCGCGGGTGCAGCTGGTGGCCCTCTCGGCCACGGTGGCCAATGCGGGGCAACTCACCGACTGGATCGAGCGGGTGCACGGCCCCACCCGGCTGATCCACAGCGACTTCCGCCCCGTCCCGCTGGCCTTCAGCTTCTGCAGCGCCAAGGGCCTGCATCCGCTGCTCAACGACGAGGGCACCGGACTGCACCCCAACTGCAAGGTCTGGCGCCCTCCGAAATCCACCCGCCGCAAGGGACCGAAGGAACCGCGGCCGCCCCAGCCGGAGGCGCCGCCGATCGGCTTCGTGGTGGCCCAGATGGCGGAGCGGGAGATGCTGCCGGCCATCTACTTCATCTTCAGCCGCCGCAACTGCGACCGCTCGGTCCGCGACCTGGCCAAGGTGTGCCTGGTGGATCCCCAGGAGCAGGCACGCATCCGCCGGCGCCTCGACGCCTTCATGGCGGTGACCCCCGAGGCGGTGCGGGAGGGCGGCCATGCCGATGCCCTGCTGCGGGGCATTGCCGCCCACCACGCCGGCGTGCTGCCGGCCTGGAAGGAACTGATCGAGGAGCTGTTCCAGCAGGGGCTGATCAAGGTGGTGTTCGCCACCGAGACCCTGGCCGCCGGCATCAACATGCCCGCCCGCACCACCGTGATCTCGGCCCTCTCCAAGCGCACCGAGCGGGGCCACCGGCCCCTGATGGGCAGCGAGTTCCTGCAGATGGCCGGGCGCGCCGGCCGTCGCGGGCTCGATACCCAGGGCTACGTGGTGACGGTCCAGAGCCGCTTCGAAGGGGTGCGGGAGGCCGGGGCGCTGGCCACCAGCCCGGCCGATCCGCTGGTGAGCCAGTTCACCCCCAGCTACGGCATGGTGCTCAACCTGCTGCAGCGCTACGACCTGGCCAAGGCCCGGGAGCTGGTGGAGCGCAGCTTCGGCCGCTACCTGGCGGGGCTGGATCTGGCCGAGGACGAATCCCGCATCACCGAGTTGATGGCCCAGCTGGCCAGCCTGGAATCCAGTGGCGGCGAGGTGCCCTGGGACGATTTCGAGGACTACGAGAAGGTTCGCGGCCGCCTGAGGGAGGAGCGGCGCCTGCACCGGATCCTCCAGCAGCAGGCCGAGGAGACCCTGGCCCACGAGCTCACCCTGGCCCTGCAGTTCGCCAGCGAGGGCACCCTGGTGAGCGTCAAGGCGCCGGCCCTGCGCAGCCGGGTCACCCCGGCGGTGATCGTCGCCAAGGTGCCGGGATCCGGCCAGTTCCCGCTGCTGCTCTGCCTCACCGACGAGAACGTCTGGATCCTGCTGCCGTGCCACGCGGTGGTGACCCTGCATGCCGAGCTCAGCTGCCTGCAGGTGGATCAGCTGGAGCCGCCCGAGCTGCACCACGCCAACGAGCTGCGCCATGGCGACAACGCCAGCGGCGGCCTGGCCCTGGCGGTGTCATCGATGGCCCGCCGCCACGACATGCACACCCCCCGCTACGACCTGGCCGGCGAGGTGCGGCAGCAGGGCGAGCTGGTGCAGCAGCTGGAGCAGGAGCTGGAGGCCCACCCCGCCCACCGCTGGGGCGACCGCAAGCACCTCAAGAAGCACCGCCGCCGCATGGAGGAACTCCAGGAGGAGATCGGCGAGCGGCAGCGGCTGCTGCACCACCGGGCCAACCGCCACTGGGACACCTTCCTGTCCCTGATCGACATCCTGCGCTTCTTCGGCGCCCTGGATGGCGAGGAGGGGCTGGATCCCACCGAGGTGGGCCGCACCGTGGCGGCCCTGCGGGGCGACAACGAGCTCTGGCTGGGGCTGGCCCTGATGAGCGGCCACCTCGATGCCCTGGACCCGGCCGAACTGGCGGCGGTGCTGGAGGCCATCTCCACCGAGGTGAACCGGCCCGACCTCTGGTGCGGCTACCCGCCGCCACCGGCCTCCGAGGAGGCCCTGCACGACCTGCGCAGCCTGCGCCGGGAACTGCAGCGCCAGCAGGAGCGGGCCTCGGTGGTGGTGCCGGTGTGGTGGGAGCCGGAGCTCACCGGCCTGGTCCACGCCTGGGCCCGGGGCGCCAGCTGGAACGATGTGATCGCCAACACCTCCCTCGATGAAGGCGACGTGGTGCGGATCCTGCGCCGCACCGTCGATCTCCTGGCCCAGATTCCCTACTGCGAGGCGATCAGCGAGCAGCTGCGCCGCAACTCACGGTTGGCCCTCAAGAGCATCAACCGCTTCCCGGTCTGTGAGATCGAGGATCTGCTGGCGGGCGGCAACGGCAAGCTGGATCCGGCGACTGAGAGGCCGCCGGCCGCCTGAGCTCACCCCTCAGATCCCCAGCCGCTCCCAGATCACATCCAGGTTCGCCCGGTGCAGGTCGGTGGCGAAGCAGGCCTCCAGCTGCTCCGGGCCCAGGTGGCTGGTGACGGTGGGATCGCCCGCCAGATTGGCGCGGAAGTCGCCGCCCTCGGTGTTCCAGGCGGCGTGGGCGTGGCGCTGCACGATCCGGTAGGCCTCCTCCCGGCTCAGCCCCGTCTCCACCAGCGCCAGCAGCACCCGCTGGCTGAACACGACGCCGCCGTAGACGTTCATGTTGCGGGCCATGTTCTCGGGGTACACCCCCAGCCCCTCGACCACGGCGGTCATCTCCCGCAGCATGAAGTGCAGGGTGACCGAGCAGTCGGGCAGCATCATTCGCTCCACCGAGCTGTGGCTGATGTCCCGCTCGTGCCAGAGGGCCACGTTCTCCAGGGCCGCCACGGTGTAGCTGCGCAGCACCCGGGCCAGGCCGCTGATGCGTTCGCTGCGGATCGGGTTGCGCTTGTGGGGCATGGCCGAGCTGCCCTTCTGGCCCTTGGCGAAGTTCTCCTCCACCTCCAGCACGTCGGAGCGCTGCAGGTTGCGGATCTCGGTGGAGAAGCGCTCCAGGGAGGTGCCCACCAGGGCCAGGGTCTGGACGTATTCCGCGTGGCGGTCGCGGCCGATCACCTGGGTGCTGGCGGTGTCGGGCTCCAGGCCCAGCAGCCGGCAGGTGATCGCCTCCACCTGCGGATCGGTGTTGGCGTAGGTGCCCATGGCACCGCTGATCTGGCCCACGGCCACCACCGTGGCGAGCCGCTCCAGCCGTTCCCGGTTGCGCTCGGTTTCGGCCAGCCAGCCGGCCACCTTGAAGCCGAAGGTGATCGGCTCGCCATGGATGGCGTGGGAACGGCCGATCATCACCGTGTCCTTGTGGGCGCGGGCCAGCCGGCGCAGGGCGTCGGCGAGGCCATCGAGCTCGGTGCGCAGCAGGGCCACCGACGCCTTCAGCTGCAGGGCCAGGCCGGTGTCCAGCACGTCGGAGCTGGTCATGCCCACGTGGATGTAGCGGCCCGCATCACCGACGTGCTCGTTGACGTTGGTCAGGAAGGCGATGACGTCGTGGCGCACCTCCGCCTCGATCTCCAGGATGCGGGGCACCTCGAAGGCCGCCTTCTCGCGGATCGTGGCCAGCGCCTCGGCGGGCACCCGGCCCAGCTCCACGTTGGCGGCGGTGGCGGCGATCTCCACCTCGAGCCAGCTCTGGAACTTCGCTTCCTCGCTCCAGAGGCGGCCCATTTCGGGCAGGGTGTAACGCTCGATCAAGGGCCGGGCGGTGGTGAACGATCCCCCAACCTATCGAGCCGCCCCCACCGGCTCAGGCGGCGGCGGTGAGGCGGCGGTAGGGCAGCTCCAGGTGCACCATCGAACCCCAGGCCTGCTGGCGCACCCAGCAGCGGGTGCCGCGGCGGCGGATCAGCTGGAACGGGGGCAGATCCTCCGGATGGTCCCGCAGCCGCACGAAGCTGCCGGGGTGGAGCAGTTCCACAACATTGGACCCGGGAGCCGCCTTGGATCCCGGGGCAGCAGTGGATCCAGGGCCAGCCATGGGAGGGAACCGGGAAATGACTGGAGCCATCCTGCGACTGTTCCGCGCCGAACCGTCTGCCCATCGGTTTTTGTTCGGTTTGGATCGCTGTTCGGTGACAACATGCCGGTGGAGCGGCAGGACCCATGGCCGAAAAGCAGCATGGCCCGTAAGCAGCGGCTCGATCGCCGCTTGGTGGATCTGGGTCTGGTGGCCAGCCGCCAGCAGGCCCAGCAGCTGATCCGGGCCGGCCGGGTGCGCGGCGGCGGTGCCGTGCTCGACAAGCCCGGCACCGAGGTGGCCGAAAGCCTGCCGCTGGAGGTGGAGCAGCCGCCCCGGTTCGTCTCCCGGGGGGGCGAGAAGCTGGAGGGGGCCCTGGCGGCCCTGCCGATCCAGGTGGAAGGCCGGGTGTGCCTGGATGGCGGCATCTCCACCGGCGGCTTCACCGATTGCCTGCTGCAGCACGGGGCCGTGCGGGTGTATGGGATCGATGTGGGCTACGGCCAGACGGCCTGGAGCCTGCGCACGGATGAACGGGTGGTGCTGCGGGAGCGCACCAACCTGCGCCACCTCACCCCGGAGCTGCTCTACGGGGAAGGCGATCCATGGCCCGACCTGGCCGTGGCCGATGTGTCGTTCATTTCCCTCACCCGGGTGCTGCCGGCCCTGCGGGGCCTGCTGACGGGGGCGGGCGAGGCGCTGCTGCTGGTCAAGCCCCAGTTCGAGGTGGGCCGCCAGCGGGTGGGCAAGGGGGGCGTGGTGCGGGATCCGGCGGCCCATGCCGACGCCATCGCCACCGTGATCACGGCGGCCAGGGAGCTGGACTGGCACCCGGCGGGGCTGGTGGCGTCACCCCTGACCGGACCCGCCGGCAACCACGAATACCTGCTCTGGCTGGTGCCGCCCGGGGAGGTCGCCGAGCGTGCCACCGACGGCACGGACTGGGCCGAAAGGATCGCGACGCTGGTGAAGCAGACCCTGGCCGGGGCCTAAGGGGCCCACGGCCAGGGTCAGGGAAGCAGGAAGCTGGCGCTCAGATGGCGCCGCTGTCGAGGTCGCCGGTGCGGATCCGGATCACCGAATCCACGGTGCTGATGAAGATCTTGCCGTCACCGATCTCGCCGGTGCGGGCCGCGTCCTGCACCGCCTGGACCACCGTGGCCACCCGGTCGTCGTCGACGACGATCTCGAGCTTGAGTTTCTGCAGGAATTCCACCGTGAATTCGGATCCGCGATAGCGCTCCACCTGCCCCTTCTGCCGGCCGAATCCGCGCACCTCGCTCACGGTCATGCCGACGATGCCCGCATTGACAAGGGCGATCTTCACGTCCTCGAGCTTGAAGGGGCGGATGATGGCCTCGATTTTCTTCATGGCTGTGCTGCGGTCAGGAAGGCGACGGTTGGAGTCTCTCAGAGTCCCCGCCTGAGGGGGGGACGGCTCCATTACCGCCGAGCCTTGCCGGGGTCGTCGTAACGGTTGCTACGCGAGCTCCGGGGCGCTGACGGGCGGCCGGGGCCCTTGACGTGGGCTCCGCGCCATGGGCCAGCTCCTGTACGGTCAAAAACCGTCTCCCCGTCCTGCTGACCATGGCTTCCGGTGTCGCCGACCAGCCCCAGACCGTGACCCCCCTGTATGGGGAGCGGGCCATCGCCGAGGCCCAGCTGGTCTGCTTCGCCAATCCCCGGGTGGGCCGGCCCTACGAGGTGTCCATCGAACTGCCGGAGTTCACCTGCACCTGCCCCTTCTCCGGCTATCCCGATTTCGCCGTATTGCGGCTGCTGTATCAGCCCGGCCCCCGGGTGCTGGAACTGAAGGCCCTCAAGCTCTACGTCAACAGCTACCGCAACCGCTCCATCTCCCACGAGGAGGCGGCCAACCGGATCCTCGATGACCTGGTGGCCGCCTGCGAGCCCCTCTGGATGCAGCTGGAGGCCGATTTCAATCCCCGCGGCAACGTCCACACCGTGGTGCGGGTCAGCCACGGCGAGCGCCGGCCCTGCTGAGTCAGGGCTGGGGTTCCAGCCGCTGCAGCAGCGCCGGCAGCTCGGCGGCGAAGGCGGTGAGGTTGCGGTTGCAGAGGCCCGCCACGTGCAGCCGGCCACCGGGCCCATCAGCGATGGCCCAGAGCTGGCGGGTGGCCACCAGGCTCAGGCCACCGCCCAACAGGGCGATGGCGAAGCCGGTGTACACCAGCGGCACGCCGGGGTCCCGTTTGAACAGGATGCCGCTGGCGGGGAGCACGCTCGCCACCCGGATCGGCAGCCCCTTCACCTCCTGGGCTTCGCCGCCTGGCACCAGCTGGGCCAGGGCCACGCCATCGGGGCCGAACACCTGCACCGGCCCCTGTTCGCTGGTGAGGCTCAGGAGCACTGGCTCGGTGCCATCGGGGCGGGTGGGCAGCACCAGCCCCCAGAGCTGATCGCCCAGCTGGGGGAAGGTCTGCAGGGGCAGCTCCAGCACCGGGCTGCGGCCCAGCTGCAGGCTGATCGTCGCCAGGGACCAGTCGGCCTGATACAGCGTCATGCCCCGGTAGCGCAGGGGGTGGTTGACGCTGATGGCGGCTTCGGTGGTGGTGGCCGCATCGCCGGGGGTGATCAGCCGCAGGCTGGAGGCGAACTGCTCCGGGCGGCCGGCGGGATCCCGCTGGATGCGGAAGTCGTCGAGGGCCAGGGTCACCTGGGTGCTGCCGCGGCTGTCGAGCAGCTCCAGCTCCCGACCCGGGGCCAGGAAGCGCTCCAGCCGCTGGCCCCCCAGGGCGCCCCAGGCCGCCCCCACCATCAGCACCACCATGCCGGCATGGACCAGCAGGGGACCCACCCGGCCGAGCACCCCCCGGCGGGCCGCCAGGCGGTCGTCCTGGCGATGGATCTGCCAGCCCGAACCGCGCAGTTCGGCCTCCAGCCGCCCGAGGCCGGCGACGGGCTCGGCGGTGACGAGGGTTTCGGCCACGCTCAGCTTGCTGAGCTGGCGGGGGCTGCGGTAGTCGATCCAGCGCAGGGAGGCCTGCAGGGCGGGCCACTGGCGGCGCCAGCTGCACAGGATCAGCGACAGGCCCAGCCAGGCGAGCAGGGCCAGGAACCAGCCACTGGAATAGACGTGATCCAGCTGCAGGCGCAGCACTCCGTCGCCGTCGAGCAGGCCCAGCCAGGGGTGGGGGTCGTAGAGCTGGTGGTAGAAGGCGGCCTCCTCCTTCTGGGGAATGGCCGTGCCGATGCCGCTGGCGATGGCGATGACCAACAGCAGGCCGATCGCCAGGCGCAGGTCGGAGATCCAGGCGGCCAGACGCTGCAGGGGGCGCCAGGCGGAGGCTGCCGTGCCGCTCATGGCAGCACCGACAGCAGGGTGAGGCCGCCGCTGGCGAGCAGCACCACGCCGCTGATCGGCGGCACCCACTGGCCCAGGCGGCGCAGCTGCAGCAGCCCGGGCAGGGAGGCGGCCACCGTGCCGGCCAGCAGCAGGGGCATCACCTGGCCGGCACCGAAGCTGGTGAGCAGCAGCATGCCCACCAGGGGCTGGCCGGTCTGGGCCATCCAGGCCAGCAGCACCGCCAGCACCGGGGTGGTGCAGGGGGTGGCGGCCAGGCCGAAGGCCAGGCCGGCCGCCAGTGGGGCCAGCGGAGCCGGCACCCGCCGCCGCCAGCGCTCGGGGTCGGGCCCGGCCGGCAACGGCAGCCGCAGCAGGCCCAGCAGGTTGAGACCCATGACCACGGCCACGACGGCCACCAGCAGCGGCAGCTGCCCGGGGATGCGGCCGTAGAGGCGGCCCATCAGGCCGCTGGCCAGGCCGAGCAGCACCAGGGCCGCCACGATGCCGGCCGCGAAGCTGGCGCTGCGCTGCCAGGGGGGACGCCCCTGGTCTTCAGCGCCGAAGCCGGCCAGGTAGGCCAGGGTCACGGGCAGCAGCGACAGGGAGCAGGGGCCGAGGCTGGTGAGCAGGCCGCCGCTGAACACCACCGCCAGGGTCAGGGGGCCGGGGTGGGCCAGGGAACCCTGGAGCAGCAGTTCGCTGCTGCGGGCCCAGTCGGCGAAGGGCAGCCCGGGGCTGTGCATGGCCGATCGAGGTTGGCAGCAGGGCTCAGCCTATCGGGGCAGGCCGTGGGGCCCGACGCCGGGGCCGGACCGGCTCGAGTCCGGAGGACTCCAGGGAGCAGCGCAGCAGCAGGCCCGCCAGGAACAGGCTGCTGAGCAGGGAGTTGCCGCCGTAGCTGATCATCGGCAGGGGCAGGCCGGTGGTGGGCATCGAGCCGCTGGCCACGGCGATGTTGAGGATCGACTGGCCCACCAGGAGGGTGGTGCAGCCGATGGCCACCAGGCGGTGCTGGTTGCTGCGGCAGGCCATGGCCACCCGCAGGCCCACGAAGCCGAAGATCATCAGGAACAGCAGCAGCATCACCGAGCCGACGTAGCCGAACTCCTCGGCGAAGACCGCGAAGATGAAGTCGGTGGTCTGGATGGGCAGGTACTGGAGCTTCTGGGTGGAGAGCCCGAAGCCCGAGCCGAGCACACCCCCCGAACCGATGGCCAGGAGGCTCTGCACCAGCTGGTAGCCGTCCCCCTGGGCGACGCGCCAGGGGTTGAGGAAGGAGGTGACCCGGTCGAGCTGGTAGGGGTTGATCATGATGCTGATGCTGCCCAGCACGATCCCGCCGCCGGCGGCCCCCAGCAGCAGCGTCAGGGGAAGGCCGCCGGCCAGGGCCATCAGCCACAGCAGCAGGCCCAGCAGGGCGGCGGTGCTGAGGTTGGGCTGCTTGAGGATCAGCAGGATCACCATGCCGAAGATGCCGATCCAGAGGAGTTTCTGGTCGAGGGCGATGCGCCGCCAGTGGGAGAAGATCACGGCCCCCTGCAGCACGATGAAGGGCTTGATCAGCTCAGAAGGCTGCAGTTGCACCGGGCCGAGCACCAGCCAGCGGCTGGCCCCGTTGACGGTGGTGCCCACCACCAGGGTGGCGGCCACCATCAGGGCCCCGACCAGAAGGGCCGGCGCCGCCAGGTGCAGCCAGCGGCGCATGGAGGTGCGCATGGCCAGCCACAGCAGACCCCAGCTGGCCACCAGCCAGATGGCCTGGCGCTTGACGTAGTAGGCCCCGTCCCCCATCTCCCGCTCGGCCACCCACCAGCTGGCGGAGGTGAGCACCAGCAGGCCCACCAGGCTCCAGAGGGCCACCAGGCCGAGCAGCAGGCGGGCTTCCGCGGGCCACTGCTGCCAGGGCAGCGGCAGGAAGCCGGCGCCGGGACGGCCGTGGAGCAGGCGGGGTGCAGGGGTGGACAAGGCCGCGGGAGGGTTCCGGGAATGGCCCATTCAGCCGTGACGGAGGTGGGTTTGTCGAGCCGCGGTGAACATTTCGCCGCCTGCGCCGCTGGCGCCGCCGTTCCCACCCGAAGGCAACAAAAAAGCCCGGCCATGGGCCGGGCGATTGGATGGGAGCGCCGCGGGCCTCCTCAGTTGCCGCAGTTCTGCTGACGACGGCCGGTGGCCAGTTCCACCTTCAGGATCCTGCCGCCCTGCTTCATGATCCGCTGCTGCTCGGCGAACCAGCTGTGATAGGGCACCCACTTGGTGAAGTAGGTGTTCTGCAGCTCCCTCTGACTGCGCACCTTCTCGGGGCAGGGGATGCAGGCCGTGATCTTGAACAGGCGCATGGGGTGATCCTCGGAAAACGTGCCGTGGGTAGGTCGTTGCTGGGGATCAGTTGCCCAGGCCGGAGCTGATGTAGTCGAAGTAGACGCCCATCTCACGACCGGCATCGGGGCCGACGAGGGAGGCGGTGGCTTCCTTCATGGCCTGGATCGACTGCACCGTGGCGCCGATGGGCACACCCAGGGAGTTGTAGGTCTCCTTGAGGCCGTTCAGCACGCGCTCGTCGAGGATCGACGTGTCACCGGCCAGCATGGCGTAGGTGGCATAGCGCAGGTAGTAGTCGAGGTCGCGGATGCAGGCCGCGTAACGACGGGTGGTGTACATGTTGCCGCCCGGACGGGTGATGTCCGAGTACAGCAGGGCCTTGGCGACGGCTTCTTTGATGATGGCCGAAGCGTTGGCGCTGATGGTGGCGGCGGCACGCACCCGCAGCTCACCGCTGGCGAAGTACTGCTCGAGGCGGCCCATGGAGCCTCCGTCGAGATAGAGCCCCTGGACGTCGGCCTGGTTGATGACGTTGGTGATGGCGTCTTGCATGGATCCTGGGTTTGATGGCGATGGACGGGAGGGAGGTGAAACCTCAGGAGAGGGCGCCGACCACGTAGTCGAAGTAGAAGCCGGCCTCTTCGGCATCGGAGCCGGTGAGGAGGCCCGTGGCTGCGGTCTTCATCTCGCGCACGGCTTCCGCCATGGCTTCGAGGGGGGTGCCGAGGGCGCGATACATCTCGCGGGCCCCGATGACGCCGATCTCTTCGATCGGGGTCACATCCCCGGCGACCACGCCGTAGGTGACCAGGCGGAGGTAGTAGTCCATGTCGCGCAGGCAGGAAGCCGTCATCTCTTCCCCGTAGGCGTTGCCGCCGGGGGACACGAGATCGGGGCGCTTCTGGAAAAGCTGGCCTCCGGCCTGCTTCACGATGCGCTCCCGGCTTTCAGCCAGGACCTGGGCGACGCGCAGACGACGCTGACCTCCTGCCACGAACGACTTGATCTGGTCAAGTTCGCCAGGGCTGAGGTAGCGGGCTTCGGCGTCCGCGTTGATGATCGAGTTGGAGACGATGCTCATGCAGTTCTGCCTCGAAACAAGCGGTCACCGTGAAGGAGACCGGTATCCGGTGGGTAAGGGTGATCGGCTTGGCCGACCGTCGCATCATTCTGTGGCAAGGGCCGTCGCTCCCATGGCAGCCGGTAACAGTTCTTCACGGCGGATCGCCCCGCGAGATCCCTTGGCTTGCAACGGCTTTGGCCGGAGTTGTTATCACCGTCCAAGCGCAGCAATTGTTCATCTTTTGAGCTTGCCGTCCACGACGACGCAAGTGCATCGACAGCCCAATCTCTCCGTCTCGTTGTAGAGACGGAGCAAAAGAAACCCCCCGGGACTGACCCGGGGGATCATCGGATGAGCCGCAGGGACTCCTTCAGGGGCGACCCGGGATGGCTCGGGGGCGGATCAGATCGCGCCCCGCATCGAGGGGGTGAGCCCGGCGTTGCCGCCGTAGAGAGCGGCGGTGCGGTTCACGGTCGTCAGGGGCACACCGTCCTCGGTGCCGAGGCCGCGCAGGTACGGGACAGTGTCCTGGCCGAAGGCGGTGGCGTACTCCCGGGCGCTGAGCAGTTCGGCGACAGCGGCCTGCTGGCCGGCGGTGGCGCGGGTGGCGAGGAACCGGCTGACCTCACCCGGCATGGCGGCCCGTCCGAGCAGGGCCAGGTAGGCGGCGGAGGCGGCCCGCAGGGGGGCCATCCGCTGGAGCCGCTGCTGGAAGAGATCGCTGCCGGCGATCTGGCCCACGAACTCGGCCACCGAGAGCTGGCCGTCACGCAGCTGGGACTCGGGATCCATCTGGCGCTCGGCCGCGAAGGGCACGCGGTTGAGGAGCTGGCGGTAGACCGCCTGCACCACTTCCTGCACCTGGCTCTCGCTGGGATCGCGGAGCAGCTGCACGGGCCTGGAGAGGCTCTGGCGGCGGCCGAATCCCTGGGGAGCGCCCGGTCGCAGGGCCTTGGCCATGGCACCGTCGGGGGCGGTGGCGACACCGCTCAGGAGGTTGGTGCCCACCAGGGCCTTCCAGCCACTGGCGACGCCGAGGCTGGCGGGGGCCGCGTAGCCATTGACGCTGCCGGCGGTGGAGACGCCGCTGCGCCAGACGGGGGCGGCGCCGCCGCCGGGCTGCCAGGGGGACTGGCTCCAGCTGCGGGTGGGGGCCGGGGGCTCCCGGAGGGTTCCGGGACCGCTGGGTACGCCCATGGAGGTCGACGCACTCTGGCCGCCGGCCACCTCCGCCTTCCACTGGCCGCGCACCTTGGGCCGGGCCGTCAGGTTGCGGGGGACCAGATCGCCGACGGTGCGGATCTCCTGGGACACCGGCACGTTGGGCCGTTGCAGGGGGGTGATGTCGGCAACGGTCTCGAGGGTGCGCACCAGGCCCGGGACGCGCCGGGCGTTGCGATCGGCCGGGGTGATGAAGCGCTCGTAGGGGACGGTGTCCTCGCCGAAGCAGTCGTTGTATTCGCGGCCTTCGATCATGGCGTCGACGACGCCGTAGAAGCCCTTGCGGGCGGCGGTGTCGAAGTAGGCGTTGATCTCCCAGCGACCGAAGGTGGGCCGGCCGAGGATGCGGCGGTGCATCACCTCGATGGCTTTGGTGATGTAGAGGCCGCTCCAGTAACGACGGCGGAAGGCGTTGGAGCGGGCCACCTGGCGGACGAACTCCCGCAGGCTGATGTCGCCGTTCTCGAGCTTGATCTCCTCGACCTTGTTGCGCTCACCGGCGTAGCCGGCGGTGCCGAGAACCTGGACGTAGACCGCATTGATGACGGCCTGGGTGCTGGATTCGGTGCCGCGGATGCTGGGCTGGCCGCCCCGGCGGGGAGTGGAGCTGCCGCCGGTGGCGATCTGGCTCAGGCGCACCACCTTCGGTCCCACACGGCGCGGGGTGGCCTTGCGGAACTGGGCGCTGTCCATGGGCCCGGGCTGGGCCATGCCGTTGCCGATCAGGATCCGGCGGGTGTCGTAGCTGAAGGGGGCCGGGCGGGTGGCCACCGACGCCGTGCTGGAGGGGAAGATCGCCCCGTAGGTGAGGGCCAGGGGATCGTTGCCGCCGCCGTAGGGGTGCTGGTCGGCGAGGGGCTGGCGGTAGGAGGCGTAGAGGGTGATGTACTGGGGCGCCCCCTCGAACGGCGCACTGAAGCGGAAGAGGTTGCGGTTGGATCCCCAGCCGGCGCTCTCCTGGGCCTCCTCGCCGATGTCGCGGAGGTAGGGCACCGTCTCCTCACCGAAGACACGGGCGTACTCCATGCCGTTGACCAGCGCATCGACGAGGCCGTTGAGGCCCTTGGCGCTGACGATGGCGAAGTACTGGCGGAACTCCTCGATCGAGCTCACGCCGCGGCCCAGGAAGTGGCGGAAGGCGAGCTCCACCACCCGGCTGTTGGAGAAGCGGCCGTAGAACTGGCGCCGGTAGACCTTGCTGCGGCCGAGGGCGCGGATGAACTCCCGCATGGAGAGCTGGCCCTGGCGCACCTGGGTGGCCTCCACCGGGCACACCACCTGGGAGTAGCCCTTGACGATGTCCCGCTCAAACACCTGGCGGTAGGCGGCACGGATGATCTCGGCCTTCTCCGCTCCGGAGAGACCCGGCTTCATCACGAAGCGCTGGGAGCCTTCGGCGGCAAGGGCATAGATCGCCGGCAGCTGCAGGCCCTGGTTGACGGGGCTGCCCAGACGGGCCCGGGTGGAGGGGGTGGGGATCTCGAGCTCCTTGAGGAGCACGTTGAAGCAGTCGATCACCAGCTGGCGGGAGTCCGGCTCCCCTTTGAACAGTCCGGCGGCGGCGGCACGCATCTCCTGCAGGGCCACGTTGGTGGCGGCCAGGGAGCAGGCCTTCTCGAGCACGTCGCGGAGTCCGCGGGTGTTCACCGCCAGGATGCTGGGATCACCGGCGATCACGGCATAGCCCACGTAGCGGAGGAACCAGGCCAGGTCCCGCAGCGACTTGCGCATGCGGGCGTTGCCGTAGATCGCCACCGAGATGGGGTTGAAGCCGCTGGGCAGCACGACCCGCACGTCGGCGTCGGCCTGGACACCCTCAAGGATGCGGCCGAGCAGACCACTGCCCCCCGATCCCTGGGCGAAGGTGCGCACCGAGCGCTGGAACGCGGCCTGGTCGGCGGCGAGGGCAACGCCGTCAGCGGCGCCCACGCTCGGCGTGCTGAGGGGGGCGTCGAGATAGGAGAGGGGCGTGCCGCCGGTGAAGATCCGATTGGCGGCCTTGGCCACGATCGCGTCGGCGTTGGCGGAGATCCGTCGGGCGGCTTCGACGCGGATCTGGCCGCTGCGGAAGAAGGTGGTCAGGGCGTCCAGTTCGCCGCCGTCGGGGAAACGGTCCTGCTGCTCCGCCTTCCGGACGCTGGAGAGCGGCAGGGTGTCGTAGCGCTGGGGGGCGACCCTGGTGCTGCCGCTGCTGGCGGTCACGGTCATGAACGAGAGCGAGCCGGGCTGGGTCACGTTACGGCTGGCCCCCTGGCCCTCCGGGGCGGGATGAACAAATGTTTGCAGCCTTCTGATGCGCTCACGCTGAACGGCGGCCGGCGCCGTGGAATGCTGCCGGAACCCGCACCAAGGCATTGATGGATCACCCCCCGGAGGCCCCGCTGGATGCCGCCACGCCGGTGGTCAGCGCCTTCTACGACCGCTTCCCCTACCCGGGGGACCCCCTCCAGGACGGCCCGCCCCCTGGATACAACTGGCGCTGGTGCGTGGACAGCGTGGTGGCGGTCGTGGACGGGGCCCTGCCGCCGCCGCCGCGGCCCTGGCGGATCCTCGACGCCGGCTGCGGCACCGGGGTGAGCACCGACTACCTCTGCCATCTCAACCCCGGCGCCAGTGTGCTGGCGGTGGACATCAGCGCCGGTGCCCTGGCGGTGGCCCGCGAGCGCACCGCCCGCTCCGGGGCCGCCGGCCGGGTGGCGGAGCTGCGCATCGAGCAGCGCAGCCTGCTCGACCTGGCGGGGGAAGGCCCCTTCGACTACATCAACTCGGTGGGAGTGCTGCATCACCTCGACCGGCCCGAGGAGGGTCTGCGGGCCCTAGTGCCCCTGCTGCGGCCGGGGGGGCTGCTGCACCTCTTTCTCTATGCCGACGGCGGCCGCTGGGAAATCCACCGCACCCAGCGGGCCCTGGCCCTGATGGGGGTGGGCACCGGACCGGCGGGTCTGCGGCTGGGCCGGGAGCTGTTCGCCACCCTGCCCGAGACCAACCGCCTGCGGCGGCACCACGAGCAGCGCTGGGCCCTCGACACCGCCGCCGATGCCAACTTCGCGGATATGTACCTCCACCCCCAGGAGACCAGCTACGACCTGGAGCGCCTGTTCCGCTTCGTCGACCAGCCCGGCATCCGCTTCGCCGGCTTCTCCAATCCCGAGGTCTGGGATCCGGCCCGGCTGCTGCAGGGGGAACTGCTGGAGCGGGCCCGGGCGCTGTCGCCGGCGCAGCAGTGGGCCCTGGTGGAGAGCCTCGATCCCGACATCAGCCACTTCGAGTTCTTCCTGCGGCGCCAGGACGGCGACGGGGCGCCGGACGCGGCAACGCAGGAGTGGAGCGACGCGGCCCTGCTGGCGGCCGGGGGCGAGTGCAACCGCTGCCTGTGGGGCTGGCCCTCCACGGCACTGCTGGGTCCCGACCTGCGTCCCCTGACCATCTCGGAGGAGGAGCTGGCCCTGATGGAGGCCCTGGAGGCGGCCCCCGCCGGCACGCCGATCGGGGCGCTTCCCCTGGCCCAGGGCCCCGCCGAGCGGCTGGCGGCGGCGCGGCGGCTCCTGGAGGAGCGGGTACTTCTGTTGCTTAGAGCCTGAACGGGCCGAGTGATAAAGTCCGCACGCCAAGACGGAGCCTCGTCGGTTGCAGGCTGCCCTGACCCCCTCCCCGGATGCCGTCCCCCCCGCGGAGACGTCGACCGAAGAGGTCGCAGTCCATCCGACCATCGAGCCTCCCCCCCAGCCTGAACTCGCCGCCGCTCCGGCGACGGTGAACAACGGCATGGACGGTTACCTGCGGCTGCAGCGCCGGATGCTTCTTTCCACGGTCTGTGCCACCGCCCTGGCGGTGCCCCTCACGGCCCTGTGGTTCGACCTTCCCACCGCTTTCAGTCTGCTGGTGGGAGCCCTGGCGGGGCTCCTGTACCTCCGCCTCCTGGCCCGCAGCGTGACCCGCTTCGGCGTCGAAACCAAGGGGGTGGGCAAGGCCCAGCTGCTGGTGCCGGTGGTGCTGGTGGTTGCGGCCGCCAGGCTCCCCGTCCTCGAGATCCTGCCCGCCGTGCTGGGATTTCTCCTCTACAAGCCCGCCCTGATCGTTCAGGCCGTCCTCGACACCTGAATCCATCCATCTCAAGCCGCCTCGGCGGCCCTCTTCAGCCGCTCCGGCGGCCCAGACGTTCCGCCAGGCCCTACCCCCGATGGCTCCGTTGCCCCTAGCCCTTCCCTTCGCCGCCCTCGAGGTCGGCCAGCACCTCTACTGGCAGCTCGGCAATTACAAGATCCACGGCCAGGTCTTCCTGAGTTCCTGGGTCGTGATCGGCGCCCTGCTCGCCGTGGTCGTGGTCGGCACGCGCCGCCTGGAGCGCGATCCCAGGGGCGTGCAGAACCTGCTGGAGTTCCTCTGGGATTACCTGCGGGACATCGCCCGCGAATACATCGGTGAGAAGGCCTACCGCGACTGGCTTCCCTTCATCGGCACCCTGTTCCTGTTCATCTTCGTGAGCAACTGGGGCGGGGCCCTGATCCCCTGGAAGCTGGTCCACCTGCCCAGCGGTGAACTGGGCGCCCCCACCGCCGACATCAACACCACCATCGCCCTGGCGCTGCTGGTGTCGCTGGCCTACTTCTATGCGGGCCTGAGCCGCAAGGGTTTCCGGTACTTCGAGTACTACGTGGAACCCACGCCGATCATGCTCCCCTTCAAGATCGTCGAGGACTTCACCAAGCCGCTCTCGCTCTCCTTCCGTCTGTTCGGCAACATCCTTGCCGACGAACTGGTGGTGGCGGTGCTGGCGTTCCTGGTGCCCCTGGTGGTGCCCCTGCCGGTGATGTTCCTGGGCCTGTTCACCAGCGCCATCCAGGCCCTGATCTTCGCCACCCTGGCGGCCTACTACATCGGTGAGGCCGTCCACGAGGAGCACCACTAGGTCTGCCCCTCGCCGGTCCGTCCCCCCGGTCTGGCAAACTCTCTGCGCGCAGGTCCGGCTCGATCCGGGCCCGCCTTCCCAGGTGTCCCCGGCGCAGGGTTCTCGACAAGGTTCCTTCCGCGCTTCCCCGGCGCCCCACATTTCTAACCCCACCATGGATTCCCTTACTTCCGCTGCGTCCGTCGTGGCTGCTGGTCTTGCCGTCGGTCTCGGCTCCATCGGTCCTGGCATCGGCCAGGGCACCGCTTCCGGCGGCGCCGTCGAAGGCATCGCCCGTCAGCCCGAAGCTGAAGGCAAGATCCGCGGCACCCTGCTGCTCTCCCTGGCCTTCATGGAATCGCTGACCATCTACGGCCTGGTGGTCGCCCTGGTGCTGCTGTTCGCCAACCCCTTCTCCTGATCGGAGGCCATCGCGGGGATGACAGGGCCGCCCGTTCGTTGCGGCCCTTCTCCACCCCCGGCTCCATCCACGCCTCCACCACCGCCCGCCTTATTGCCCCATGACCAGCTGGCTTCTGCTTGCCGAGGCAGGTGCGACCGCAGGGTCGCCCGAGGGAGGTCTGTTCGACCTCGACGCCACCCTGCCGCTCATGGCGCTGCAGGTGGTGATCCTCACCTTCATTCTCAACAGCCTGTTCTTCCGACCGGTCGGCAAGGCCGTCGAGGACCGTGAGGGCTACATCGCCACCAGCCGGACCCAGGCGAAGGAGAAGGTCGCCCAGGCCGAACGCCTCGAGGCTGATCTCAAGGAACAGCTGAAGGGGGCCCGACTCGAAGCCCAGAAGGTGATTCTGGAGGCCGAGCAGGATTCCGACCGTCTCTACCGTGAGGCCCTGGCGGTGGCCCAGGCGGAAGCCATCGCGAGCCGCGAAGGCGCCCGCAGCAAGATCGATGCTCAGCGCGCCGAAGCCCTGAGCGCTCTCGAGGCCGATGCCGACAGGCTCGCCGACCTCATCGTCGACCGTCTCCTGACCGCCTCATGATCACCTCCACCATCCCGTCGCTCCTCGCGAGCCACGGCAGCTTCGGCCTCAACCTCGACATCTTCGAGACCAACATCATCAACCTGGCGATCGTCATCGCCGGCCTGACGTGGTTCCTGAGGGGCTTCCTCGGGGGCATCCTGGAGCGCCGCCGCGAGAGGATCCTGGGGGAACTCAAGGACGCCGAGGAGCGCCTGAATGCGGCCACCGCCTCCCTCGCCGAGGCCCAGAAGAGCCTGGGTGAAGCCCGCACCCGCGCCGAGAAGATCCGCGCCGACGGCAAGGTCCGTGCCGAGGCCATCCGCTTCGAGAGCGAGAAGCGCACCGTCGAGGAGATGGCGCGCCTCAAGCAGGACTCCCAGTCCGACCTGGATTCGGAGGTCTCCCGGGTCAGCCGGCTGCTGCAGCGCGAGGCCGCCGAGATGGCCATCGCCAAGGCCCTGGTCAGCCTGCCCGGTCGCCTCGATGCCAGCACCCAGGCCCAGCTGATCGATCAGTCCATTCAATCGATGGGGAACGCCTGATGCCTCTGCTCAACACCATCACCACCCCCTACGCCGACGCCTTCCTTCAGGTGTGCGACGCCAACGGCGACACCGAGGCGGTGATCGATCAGGCCCGGGCGATCCTCGCCCTCTGGCACGACTCCAGCGACCTGCGTGAGGCGATGGCCTCCCCGGTCCTCGAGGTCGAAGGCAAGAAGGCGGCGCTCGAGAAACTCTTCGGCAAGGACATCTCCCCCTCCTTCCTGAATCTGCTCAAGCTGCTGGCCGACCGCCAGCGCATCGGTTTCCTCGATGCCGTCCTGGAACGGCTCCTGGATCTCTACCGCGAGCAGAACCACATCGCCCTGGCCACCGTGACCTCGGCGAGCCCCCTCAGCGAGGACCAGCAGGCGCTGCTCGCCGAGAAGGCCAAGGCTGTGGCCGGCACCGACAAGGTGGAGATCAGCCTCGCGGTGGATCCTGCCCTGATCGGCGGGTTCGTCCTCAGTGTCGGCTCCCGGGTGATCGACGCCAGCCTCGCCGGTCAGGTGCGGCGCCTCGGCCTGACGCTCGCCAACGTGAGCTGACGCTTCCTTCCCTCCCCCCCACTCCTCCCCACTTCATCGCCTCCCCTCCGGGGACTCCCACCCATGGTTTCCATCCGCCCCGACGAGATCAGCGCCATCCTCAAGAAGCAGATCGCCGACTACGACAAGTCGGTCTCTGTCAGCAACGTCGGCACCGTCCTGCAGATCGGTGATGGCATCGCCCGGGTCTACGGCCTCGAGCAGGTGATGGCCGGTGAGCTGGTGCTGTTCGAAGACGGCACCGAGGGCCTGGCGCTGAACCTGGAGGACGACAACGTCGGCGTCGTGCTGATGGGCGAGGGCCTGGGCATCCAGGAGGGCAGCACCGTCAAGGCCACCGGCCGCATCGCCGCCGTGCCGGTGGGCGACGCCATGCTGGGTCGGGTGGTGAACGCCCTGGGTCAGCCGATCGACGGCAAGGGTGAGATCGCCACCACCGAGACCCGCCTGATCGAGTCGATGGCGCCTGGCATCATCCAGCGCAAGTCTGTGCATGAGCCCATGCAGACCGGCATCACGGCCATCGACGCCATGATTCCCATCGGCCGGGGCCAGCGCGAACTGATCATCGGCGACCGCCAGACCGGCAAGACCGCCATCTGCATCGACACCATCCTCAACCAGAAGGGTGAGGACGTCGTCTGCGTCTACGTGGCCATCGGCCAGAAGAACGCCTCGGTGGCCAACGTGGTGGAAGTGCTGCGTGAGCGTGGCGCCCTCGATTACACCGTGGTGGTGGCGGCCAGCGCCTCGGAAGCGGCGGCCCTCCAGTACCTGGCCCCCTACACCGGCGCGGCCATCGCCGAGTCCTTCATGTACAAGGGCAAGGCCACCCTGGTGGTGTACGACGACCTCACCAAGCAGGCCCAGGCCTACCGCCAGATGTCCCTGCTGCTGCGCCGTCCCCCCGGCCGTGAGGCCTACCCCGGCGACGTCTTCTACTGCCACAGCCGCCTGCTGGAGCGGGCCGCCAAGCTGTCCGACGCCATGGGCAAGGGCAGCATGACCGCCCTGCCGATCATCGAGACCCAGGCCGGTGACGTCTCGGCCTACATCCCCACCAACGTGATCTCGATCACCGACGGCCAGGTGTTCCTCAGCTCCGACCTGTTCAACTCCGGCCTGCGGCCCGCCATCAACGTGGGCATCTCCGTGAGCCGGGTGGGCGGCGCCGCCCAGACCAAGGCCATCAAGAAGATCGCCGGCACCCTGAAGCTGGAGCTGGCCCAGTTCGACGAACTGGCCGCCTTCTCCCAGTTCGCCTCCGACCTCGATGCCGCCACCCAGGCCCAGCTGGCCCGGGGCAAGCGCCTGCGTGAACTGCTCAAGCAGCCCCAGTTCAGCCCCCTGATCCTGGCTGAGCAGGTGGCCGTGGTGTACGCGGGCGTCAAGGGTCTGATCGATGACGTGCCCGTGGAACTGGTGCCCCAGTTCGCCCGCGAACTGCGTGAGTACCTCAAGAGCAGCAAGCCCGAGTACATCAACAAGGTTCAGACCGACAAGGTGCTGAGCGACGAATCCGAAGCCATGCTCAAGGAGGCCATCCGCGAGGTCACCTCCACGATGCTGGCCGCCGCCTGAGGAATCTCCACCCATGGCCAATCTCAAGGCAATCCGTGACCGGATCAGTTCGGTCAAGAACACACGCAAGATCACTGAAGCCATGCGGCTGGTGGCTGCCGCCAAGGTGCGTCGCGCCCAGGAGCAGGTGCTGCGCACCCGCCCCTTCGCCGACCGCCTGGCCCGGGTGCTCCAGAACCTCGAATCCCGCATGGGCTTTGAGGGCGCCGATTCACCGCTGCTGGCCGAGCGCCGGCCGGTGGGCACCATCACCCTGCTGGTGGTCACCGGCGACCGGGGCCTCTGCGGCGGCTACAACGCCAACGTGATCCGCCGGGCCGAGCAGCGCTTCGCCGAGCTCAAGGGCCAGGGCTTCACCGTGGACATGGTGCTGATGGGCCGCAAGGCCATCACCTACTTCACCAACCGCTCCTACCCGATCCGGGCCACCTTCACCGGTCTGGAGCAGGTGCCCACCTCCCAGGAGGCGAACGAAATCTCCAACGAAGTGCTTGCCGAGTTCCTCTCCGCCAGCACCGACCGCGTGGAGATCGTCTTCACCCGCTTCATCAACCTGGTGAGCTCCCAGCCGGTCGTCCAGACCCTGCTGCCCCTCGATCCCCAGGGCATCGCCAGTTCCGATGATGAGATCTTCCGTCTCATCACCCGTGACGGCCGCCTCGGGGTGGAGATCGGCAAGGTGGAGAACACCGAGCCGGCCCTGCAGCCGGACTTCGTGTTCGAGCAGAGCCCGGAGCAGCTGCTCAATGCCCTGCTGCCCCTCTACCTGGCCAACCAGCTGCTGCGCTCCCTCCAGGAAGCGGCCGCCAGCGAACTGGCCAGCCGGATGACGGCCATGAACAACGCCAGCGACAACGCCAAGGCGCTCGCCAAGACCCTCACCCTCGACTACAACAAGGCCCGCCAGGCGGCCATCACCCAGGAGATCCTGGAAGTGGTGGGTGGCGCGGCCGCGATGGGCTGATCGTCAGCTCCAGGTGGCCGGTGGCGGGATCCCGCTCCCGGCCCAACTGCCAGCCTTCCGTGCAGAGCAGCATGATTTCCATTGTCGTCCGCACCAGGCTTCCGTGGCAGAGGTGGCCCCCCAGGGTGCGCCCCTCGGCGTCGGCCACCACCAAGTGCAGGTGGGCGCCATCCCTGCTGACGCTGCCCGCCAGCGTGATCACCTCCTGCGGACCTGCCAGCACGACCCCCCGGGCCTGATCGGCGAAGCGCAGCACCGGACTCTCCAGGCTGCCGATCCCGCAGACGATGAAGCCGCAGAACTCCGGATCGGCCTGGGCCATCCGTTCCAGTTCGCCGCGCAGATCCACTCCCGGTGGCAGACGCAGGGGACGGTGGGAGGCGCTGGGCATCCGTTGATCCGCTCAGGCCTCAACAGCCACAGACATACTGCTTCTCGTTGAACAGCCGCAGGCAGGCGTCCACCACGTCGGGGTCGTAGAGGGTGTCTCTGTTTTTGCTGATCTCCGCCAGGGCGGCATCGCTGCCCAGGCCGGCACGGTAGGGACGGTGGGCGCACATGGACTGCACCACGTCGGCGACCGCCACGATCCGGGATTCCAGCAGCAGTTCATCTCCCCGCAGGCCGTTGGGATAGCCGCTGCCGTCCATCCGTTCGTGGTGTTCGTGGACAATCCGGGCAATCGGCCAGGGGAATTCGACGTCCTTGAGGATGTTGTAGCCAGCCTCGGCATGGTCCTTGATCAGGTCGAATTCATGACGGGTCAGTTTCGTCGGCTTGCAGAGGATTTCCGCCGGCACCATGATCTTGCCGATGTCGTGGACGGAGGCGGCCAGCTGCAGACCTTCCAGCTGTCGCACCGGTAGCCCCATCTCCACCCCGATGGCCAGGGCCAGCTTGTCCACACTGTGCTGGTGGCCGGCGGTGTAGGGATCCCGCATCTCTGCCATCCCGCCCAGGGCAGTGAGCAGTTGCTTGTAAAGCCTCTCGTTCTCCTGGAGTGTTCTGTTCAACTCTTCCTCGGCGATCGCCCTGGCGATCAAGCTGCCGAGGCGGGCGGCAATCGTGTCCAGCAGTACCCGTTCTTCCGCCAGGAATGGCCCTTCGATGGCCTCGGTGAATGGTTCGGTATAGCCAACATCCACCCTGCCGTAGATGGTGTCTTTGGTCCTGATTGGCGATGACTGAACGGATTGGCAACGATCAATATCGCCCGTCTGGTACACCTTGGGACCCTGTGAAATCCGGGCAATGGTGTGGCCGGAATGCAGCCATGCTTGCGGGATGGCATCGACCGTCTGCTGAAGAATGTCGTCGATGCTGCCCTGGCTGGCGCCAATGATCCTCTCGATCTGCTGGAGGCAGTGCAGTTCCTTTCTGCGCTCCTGCAACACCATCCCTAATCCCATAGGCAAGGTGGCCTGTGCTTTGGTGGTGACTTGGAGCGTCGCTTTCCGCCCGCCGTTGGGCCCATATCCCTTCTTTATCGCAGTCATCGTCCCACCTTCTCATCGAGGGGAGCAGAACAGCACGGAAGCACCTGTAACGGTGGTCAGTACCTTTCTGTCTTCTTTACACTACACCTGTGTCAGCAAGCTCGGACGCGTTTCACGTCCCACGGCGCCGCCGCGCTCTTGTGGTCCTACCACGGAGCTGGTGGGCGTCCGCTGGGGGGCGCTCTTGCCTGGGGATGCCGTGGCTCAGTTCACCGCAAGGGAGAAAGAACGCCGCGAGCGACGGCTCTACGGCATGTCCCACCACCGCGACGCCTTCCCGTTGCAGCAGCTGGGCCTGGCTGTCGCCGCTGGGATCGCGCTTGGGCACGCCCAGGCTTCCGTCTGCTGACACGACGCGATACCAGGGAACCTCCATCTTCGTGTTGTCGTCCAGCTGGCTGAGGATGTAGGCCACGTGTCTGGGCATCACCGCCAGATGCTCCCCGATGGATTGGTAGGTGGTGATCTTCGATTCGGGAATCGTCGCGACGATCCGGAGCACCTGAGCCTTGATGCGGGCGAAAGCCTCTGACTTCGCCATGGGGGACTAGTTCTGGTCGCGCACGGAGATGATGACGTTACCCTTCTTTCGTCCCGTGTCGACATAATGATGGGCATCCACGATCTGATCGAGCGGATAGATCCGATCAATCACGGGTTGGAATGCTCCCGCCTCCGCCAGGGCGGCAAGCGTGAGCAGATCGTCGCGTTTCACGGTCGCGGGGCCGGCGATCACGCTGCGGCCGGATGTCAGCGACACCCATAGCCCCTTCAACATGTCGGGCAGTCCGGCCAGCACCAGCAGCAGCCGCCCCCCCTTCCGGAGTGAGCGCCGGCAGCGGGAAAAGGGCGCCGTGCCGACCGTGTCGACAATCACCTCATAGGTTTCGCCGTAGAGGGTGAAGTCGTCCCTGGTGTAATCGATGACCTGGGCCGCCCCCAGGGAGCGCACCAGTTCGAGGTTCGCTGCGCTGCACACCCCGGTGACCTCGGCCCCGGCGTGCCGGGCCAGCTGGACAACGGCCGTGCCCACCGCCCCGGAGGCCCCATTCACCAGGATCCTCTCCCCGGGTCGCAGCTTGGCTCTGCGCAGGAAGTCCAGGGCCGTCGTGCCGCCGAAGCACAGCGCGGCGGCCGTTTCGTCCGTGAGGCCGGGCGGTGTGGCCACCACCATGCCGTCCTCGGGCAGGCAGAGGTATTCGGCATGGCAGCCCATGGCCATGTCGCTGAAGGCGAAGACCCGCTGCCCCACCTGGAATCGGGTGACGTTCCTGCCGATCGCCGCGACAACCCCGGCCAGCTCCGAGCCGAGGATCGGCTGCCTGGGCTTCCGCAGGCCGAACACCAGCCGCATGATCAGGCCGAATCCCGCCGGCACCGTCTGGCTCCGAATCCGCCAGTCGGCCGAGGTGACCGTGGTGGCATGGATCCGGATCAGGATCTCACCGGCTTTCGGGGTGGGGGTGGCGATCTCGCGGATCTTCAGCACCTCCGGCGGCCCGTAGCGTTCGGCGAGGACGGCCTTCATGGCAGGGGGGATCCTAGAAAGGAGGAATAGGCCCTGGTGAGGGCTTGCTTGCCCCCCGTTTCCACCACGGCGCCGTGGGCCACGATCACCCGGTCGAAGTCCCACTGCAGGAGAGCCTTCATGGCTTGGAGCAGCGCAGCTCTGTCCGAAGTGGCCAGGCGCTCGAGAATGGTGGGCTCCAGGCGAGCGTAACCACCGCCGATCCGCGTGAGGCAGCGGGTGAGCCAGGGGGCGGAGGCATCGAAGTGGAAGGCGCTGTCCGTGAGGACGAGTGTCCGGCTGGCGGTGTGCCAGAAGGCCACCTCATGCAGTGGCGATGGGCCGGTGGGCCCCAGGGTGTGGAGCCCGCTGAGGCTGCACAGCAGCAATCCCGGCCATGGGGATGGCTCTTCCGTGCTCAGCAGATGATCCAGCTCCAGATGGGGGCACTTCTGCCTCAGGAAGGGCGGACCCCAGCTGATGGCCTGGGGAAAGCGCTGCTGGAAGGCCTGGAGATAGAGATGGTGGAAGGCGTTGGGCGCCACGATGTCGGTGACGACACCGATGGCGGCCAGTTCGATTTCGAGCTCAGGGGTTGGCTGAATCGGCGAAAGGATCACCAGCCGGTTGCTGTTCTCCAGGCGGATGACGCTCATCCGGGTGCCGATGCTCAGGCCGAAGTAGCGCTGCGGTTGTTCGGCCACCCAGAGATCATCGGCGAGGCGCCGCAGCATGGGTGAAGCAGGAGGCTGGGCCAAACCTAAGGGCCCGCGCCAACGGGTGTTTGGCGTCAGCCGGCCGGGCGAAGAATCCGCAGCATCGCGTTACCGCCGCGCTGGAATTCGTAGGGCACCCGTTCGATCGCCACCGTGAAACCCTCCGCCCGCAGGGCGGCGGCGCTCTCCTCCAGATGGGGCGACAATTCACCCCCCAGGGTGAGCAGCGGAAACACCCGCACCTCCCGCGCCACGCGGACCAGCTCCAGCAGCGAGGCCCGATGGAAGGCGGCGTCCAGCTGCAGGCTGTACAGGAACAGCAGATGGGAGCAGAGGGCCAGCTCGAAGCTGGCGTCGGCGAAGGGCAGGGAGGGCAGCGCGGCCTCCACATACCGCCCCTGCGCCACGCCGGCTGGATAGTCGTCCAGGAAGGTCCCCATGGCCTCCATGCGCCGCCGGCCGAGTTCCTCGACCGAAGGGATGGCCTCCCAGACGAAGTCGCTGTGGTTCTGCCGGATCTGTTCGATCACCTGGTCGTAGGTGGCGGCGATGCGGGAGCCGATCTCCTCCCGGCTGAAGCGATAGATCGGATCACAGGAGATCACCGCCGTGCCCCTGCGGCTGGCTTCGGCATTGAAGCTGGCCGGGCCATCCCCACAGCCCAGGATCCGGCACGCCAGGTCGTCCGCCGTGAGAGCGAACATGGCCCCGTACTCCTCGAAGGAGCGGCCCCAGGGGACGACCTGATCCAGGCTGAACATGGCGGAACTGGAGGGGTGGGGTCGAGCCAGGGAATGATTGTCCCGTTCCCTCCCGGTTCTCTCCCCTTTCGTCCATGGCCGATGCCGCCGCCCCCGCCGCCCCCGCCGCCACCCTGGCGATCGAGCCCCTGTTTCCGATGGCCCTGGGCCGGGTGCAGCTGGCCCCCGATCCCCTCGACACCGCCCTGCTGCTGCAGCGGGCCCTGGAGCTGCGGGAGCGGGACCCCAGCGAGGAAGGCGTGGCCTGGACCGGCGATGTGCGCGGCGCCGGGGAACTGCACCGCGACCCCCTGTTCGCCCCCCTGATCGGCCGGCTGGCGGGCCATGCCTGGGCGTATCTGGCGGCGCTGGGGTTCGATCGCCGGCGCCTGGCGTTGCATGTGCAGCGCAGCTGGCCGGTGATCAGCGAGGCCGGCGAGCAGGTGGGGCGCCACCACCACCCCAACGCCCACCTCAGCGCCATCTATTACCTCAACGGCGACGGCAGCGGCCGCAGCGGCTGCCTGCGCCTGTTCGCTCCCCGCCAAGTCAATGAGCTGGTGCCGGGGCTGGCGGTGGGCCAGGACGGCCCGATCGGGGCCGATGCCGCTCTCAACCGCCCCTGGCACGACGTGGCCCCCCGGGCGGGGCTGCTGCTGCTGTTCCCCTCGTCGGTCGACCATGCGGTGCTGCCCAACGGGGACCCGGAGGACACCCGCTTCTCGCTCAGCATCGACTTCGTGCTCACGGCCCCGGCGAACGCGCCCGATCCGGGCGAGTACCTCGCCCCCCACCCCGGTCGCTGGCTGGCGATCGGGGAAGATGGGACCGAGCCGGGAGCCTGAGCCGCCCTGCCAACGCCGCCCTCCCCGACCCCCATCCCCCGTGTCCGAGATCACCCCAGCGACGAGCCCAGCCACCGCGTCGGAGCTCCCCGTCTTCCAGATCAGCGCCAGCCTGGATGGCACGTCCTACAGCTTTCCCTGCCGCGGCGACCAGACGGTGCTGAGCGCCGCCGAGGCCGCCGGGGTGCCCCTGCCAAGCTCCTGCTGCTCGGGTGTCTGCACCACCTGCGCCGCCCTGCTGCGCAGCGGCACGGTCCACCAGCCCGATGCCATGGGCGTCAAGGCCGAGCTGCAGGCCAAGGGCTATGCCCTGCTGTGCGTCTCCTATCCCCTGGCCGACCTCGACCTGCTGGCCGGCCAGGAGGACGCCCTCTACGAGGCCCAGTTCGGTCAGTTCCAGAAGTGAGCGCCCTGGTGCCCCTGGAGCTGTGGCTGCAGGCCTGCCCCGGTCCGCTGCTGCCCCAGCTGCGGCAGGGGCTGGCCCGGGAGGCCCGCCGCCTGGCCGGTGAGGGCGCCGAACCCCTGCGCTGGGCGATCACGGCGGTGGATCCCCACCGCGGCCTGCGGCTGGAGGGGATCGTGGTGGCGCCGGTACCGGCACCCGGCCCTTGAGCGCGGCGGCTCCGCCCCTGCCCACCCTGCTGGTGATTCCCACCGGGGTGGGCTGCGCCGTGGGCGGCTTCGCCGGCGACGGCCTGCCGGCGGCCCGGCTGCTGGCGGCGGCCAGCGGCTGCCTGATCACCCACCCCAACGTGATGAACGCCGCCTCCCTCTACTGGAGCGACCGGCGCCTGCATTACGTGGAGGGCTGGAGCCTCGACCGCTTCGCCGCCGGCGAGCTGGCCCTCGCTCCGGTGCCCAGCCAGCGGGTGGGCGTGCTGCTGGATGCGGGCATCGAAGCGGAGCTGCTGCTGCGCCACCGCCAGGTGATCGACGCCTGCCGCGCCAGCCTGGGGCTGACGATCGGCCCGGTGCTCAGCAGCGACGTTCCCCTGGAGGTGAGCCTCTCGATCGGGCCCAGCGGCAGCAGCTGGGGCACCATCGGCCGCCCCGACGCCCTGCTGCGGGCCGGTGAAGCGCTGCTGGCGGCCGGGGCCACGGCCATCGCCGTGGTGGCTCGCTTCCCCGACGAGCCCGGCAGCGACGCCCTGGCGGCCTACCGCCACGGCACGGGGGTCGATGGCCTGGCCGGGGCGGAGGCGGTGATCAGCCACCTGCTGGTGCGCCACCTGGGGGTGCCCTGTGCCCATGCCCCCGCCCTGGCGCCGCTGTCGCCCGACCCCGGGCTGGATCCCCGGGCGGCGGCCGAGGAGCTGGGCCACACCTTCCTGCCCTGCGTGCTGGTGGGCCTGAGCCGGGCCCCCTCGCTGCGGCCCGAACCGGCCAGCGGCAACGGCCTGCTGCACGGCGCCGATGTGGGGGCGGTGGTGGCACCGGCGGGAGCCCTGGGGGGGGAGGCGGTGCTGGCCTGCGCCGGGCGGGGCGTGCCCGTGATCGCCGTGGAGGGAAATCCCTGCCTGCTGCAGGTCAGCGGTGAGGCCCTGGGGCTGCCGGTGATCCCGGCCGCCAGCTACGCCGAGGCGGCCGGGATCGTGCTGGCCCTGCGGGAGGGCCTCGATCCGGCGGCCCTGCGGCGGCCCCTGCCGACCCATAAAGGCCCAGGCTGAGGGGGGCTAGGGCTCGCCCAGGAAGTCCCGCTTGCCCAGCTCCACGCCGTTGTGGCGCAGGATGTCGTAGGCGGTGGTGACGTGGAAATAGACGTTGGGGAGCATGAAGAGCAGCAGGAAGCTCTGGCCGCTGAAGCGGAGCGTCTCGCCCCGGATGGGCAGTTCGATCGGCTTGGTTTCGGTGCCGTCGATCTGCTCGGGGGTGAAGGCCTCCAGGCTGGCGAGGGTCGTCTCGATGCGGCCGATGAGGTCGTCGAAGCCGGCTTCGTTGTCCTCCATCGCGGCGCTTTCCACCCCGGCCAGCCGGGCCAGGCCGCGGCGGGCGATGTCGGTGGCGATCTGCACCTGGCGCACCAGGGGGAACATGTCGGGGTAGAGGCGGGCCTGCAGCAGCACGGCCTGATCAATCCCTTTGGCTTCGGCGTGGGCGGCCGCCTTGGCCAGGATCGCCGCCAGGTTGCGCAGGCTGCGGGCCAGGGGCGGAACGGCCGCCTCGAACATCGAGAGGGTCATGGCTGGGGCGGGTGCCGGGGGCAGGCGAAGCGGACTGTAGGCCTGTCGAGCCGGTGGCCCGGCAGCGGCGATGAGCAGAAACACTCAGCCGGTTTCCCCCCTAAAGCGGACCGATTGCGAGTTAAGCTCTCTGCGATCGCTGCTCCGGGCGGCGCGTCGTCAAGTCGTTCTTCACAGATTCACATGGCTGCCATCGAAAAGGTCCCCAGCGTCGTCTTCAAGACCCGTGTGCGCGATGAGTCCGTGCCCGGGCCCAACCCCTTCCGCTGGCAGGACCTGACCACCGACGACATCTTCAAGGGCAAGAAGGTGGTGGTCTTCTCCCTCCCCGGTGCCTTCACCCCCACCTGCTCCTCCAACCACCTGCCCCGCTACGAGGCCCTGTACGAGGAGTTCAAGGGCCTGGGTGTGGACAGCATCGTCTGCGTGTCCGTCAACGACGCCTTCGTGATGTTCCAGTGGGGCAAGCAGGTGGGCGCCGACAAGGTGTTCCTGCTGCCCGACGGCAACGGTGAGTTCAGCCGCAAGATGGGCATGCTCGTCGAGAAGGACAACCTGGGCTTCGGCGCCCGCTCCTGGCGCTACTCGATGCTCGTCAACGACGGCACCATCGAGAAGATGTTCGTGGAGCCCGGGCTTGAGGACAACTGCCCCACCGACCCCTTCGAGTGCTCTGACGCCGACACGATGCTGGCCTACCTGAAGGGCACCGCCCCCGCCGGCGTCTCCGCCCCCAGCCGCGAGTTCGTCGGCTGAGGCTCCCCCAGAGCTGAGCTCCTCACCCCCGTTCCGTCCGCGGATCGGGGGTTTTCCTTTGCCGGGAGGATGTCCCACCGGCGTCGCCTCGCCAGCATGGGCCCATCGGATGACGGCAGGCGAGGCGTTGGATGAGGTCGTGGGCGAGGCGGGGAACAGTGCCATCGGCACCACCAGCTTCCGTTTCCGGCCCGTGGGTCCCGGTCGCTTCTTCGTGGCGGCGTTTCTCTCGTTGTGGCTCTGCGGCTGGCTGGCGGGGGAGGTGTTCGCCCTCTGGGTTCTGTGGAGGATCCTGGGCGCCTTTCTGGTCAGCGGTGAAGGGGCGGCCCTCCCGGCGGCCCTGTTCCTGGTGCTGTGGCTGAGTCTCTGGACTTTCGGTGGCGCCGCCGCCCTGCGGGAGGTGCTGCGGGTGCTCTGGTCGGAGGACCGGCTGACCGTCGCGGCGGACGGGGGGCTGGAGCGGCAGGTGCGGCGGGGACCCTTCCGCCGCCGCCGGGCCCTGCCTGGACGGGAGATCCGTCAGTTCCAGGTGCGCGGTGCGGGCGTCTGGGGTGGGCCCCTGGTGGCCGAGCTGCCCGGACGCAGCCTCGAGATCACCCGGCTCGGCAGCCTGCGCCAGCGGCAGGAGGCCGCCGAGCAGCTCAACCGGCGGCTCGGCCTGCGCCCCCTCGCCGAGGAGCCGGCCGATGGCCCGGGCCAGGCCCAGAGCCGGATCCCGGCGGTACCGGTCCTGCCGGCGGGCTGGCAGGAGCTCACCCCCTCCTTCGGCAGTCCGCTGCTGGTGCCCGAGCAGGCCCTGCGGCGGCAGCAGCGCCGCGTGATGGGCCTGGTCAACCTGGTGCTGGGGGGGCTGCTGGCCCTGATGCTGCGGAACGGCCCCGGCTGGCCGGGGTTCTGGGCCCTGGGGATTCCGCTGGCGCTGCTGGCCCTGGCCGGCGTCTGGGGGCAGCTCTGGCTGGCCTTCGGGCGCCTGGAGTGGCGGCTGGAGCCACGGGTCCTGGTGCTGCAGCGCCGTTTCGGCCAGCGCCTGCGCACCCTGGGGGAAGCCCGGGCCCTGGAGCTGGTCGAGCTGGTCGATTCCGAAGGGGACCGCTCCTACCGACTCCAGGCCCTCCGGACCCCCGATCCGCCCCTGCGGGTCGGGGACCACGCCACCGATCCGACCCCCCTGCGCCACCTGGGGGCCTGGCTGGCGGCGCGCGCCCACGTTCCCTTCGACGACCGGGTGCCCAGCGAGGAGCAGAGGCGCCAGCAGCGGCGCGCCGAGATGGAGCGACTCCGTCAGCAGCTGGCCGGCTCCGGGCGACTGGGGCGCTGGGCGGCCCGGCAGCTGGAGCGGGCCGAGGCGGCCGGGGCCGAAGCGGCCGCGCGGCGGCCGGACACCTGATGGGCCCGGCTCCGCCGGGGGATCAGCCATCCGTTGGCAGCAAACATCTGCCGGGGATCCATTGCTTCTCTCGGTGCCAACGGCGATCCGCTCACGCTGCGTGAAGCGGAAAGTTCGGCTAGCATTTTTTCAATGATCTCTGCAGATTTACCGCAAAAGCGCTTCTTCACACCAGCGCTTCTGCCAAGGATCTGCATCACGCCCCATGGAGATGGTGCACGGTTGCCATGGGTTTTTCCGACACGTTTCCCTTCCTGCATCCCGCCTCCGGGCAGAGAAAACGCCAAAAGGTGGTCAGCGATACGGCCATTAACTTTGAACCTCTTCCGGCGAGGTTGACGGCCCTTTCAGGGAGCCAGGGGTCTCCCTTCCCGGATCTCCCAAGGGCGGGCCAGGGGGTGGCGGACGGGAGTCAGCCGATCCTCGACGCCCTGCCGGATCCGTTCCTGATGCTGCGGCCCGAGAGGGGTGCTGCCGGCACCATCACGGATTTCATCTGCACCTATGCCAACGGAGCGGCCAGCCGTGTTCATGCCCACCAACTGGAGCGGATCGTGGGGGCGCGGTTGCTGGATCTCCACCCGGTCCACCGCTCCGGCGGCCTGCTTGAACAAGGCGTCCGGGCCTTCGAGTCAGGGGAGACTGTGGAGGTCACGGCCCCCGGCTGCCCGGGCGACGCCGCGTCGGCCCCGCGCCGCCTGCGCCTGTTCCCCGCCGGCGGGTGGCTCTGCTGCCTCTGGAGCGGGGCCAGCGAACCGGCCGACCTGCGCCGACGGTTGTCGGAGCTGGAGAGGCGCCATCGCCTGCTGGCCGGCCATGCCTCCGATCTGGTGATCGAGGTGGATGCCGATCACCGGATTCTCTGGGTCTCGGAATCGGTGCAGGCGCTGCTGGGCTGGTCACCCGCCGCCCTGGTCGGCCGACCCGCCATGGCCTTCGTCCACAGGGACGACCGCTGCCGGGCCCTGCGCGCCGGCCTGGGCCTGCACGAGCGGGGCCGCTTCGAGGGCGAGCTGCGGATCCGCCGCGCCGACGAGGGCTGGTGCTGGATGGGGGGCAGCGTCCGGCCGGTGCCGGAGGGGAGCGGCGGGGCCTGGGTGCTCTGCCTGCGCGATATCCAGGACCGGATGACGATCCGCACCGAGCTCGACCACAGCCAGCGCCACGACGCCGTCTCCGGCCTGGCCGTCCGCAGCGTCGCCCTGGCCCGGATCCGCCAGGCCCTCGATCGCCAGGCGGGCACCGGCTCGATCCTGGCGGTGCTCAGCATCGGCGTGGACGGGCTCACCCAGGTGAACGATGCCCTCACCCATGCCGGCGGCGACCAGCTGATCGCCTTCCTGGGGGGGAGGATCGTCCGGGCGATCGGCGAGCCGGACCGGGTGGGCCGCGGCACCGGCGATGAATTCATCGTCCTGCTCAGTGATCTGACGTCCGCGGCCGCGGCCGCCCACACGGCCGAGGGGATCCTCACGGCCTGCCGGGCGCCGATCACCATCGGCGGGCAGCCCATCGATCCCACCGTGAGCATCGGCATCGCCACCTCCGCTGCCGACGCCCGCCCCGACGAGCTGCTGCGGGATGCCAGCCTCGCCATGCGTCAGGCCAAGGCGCGGGGCCGCAACTGCTTCGCCCTGCTCGACGACGCCCTGGCCACCGAGGCCCACACGCGCCTGCTGTTCGCGGCCGAGATCCAGCGCGGACTGGTGATGGAGGAGTTCGCCGCCTGGTTCATGCCGATCGTCTGCTTCGCGAGCGGCGCGGTCACCGGCTACGAGGCCCTGGCCCGCTGGGTGCGCCCCGACGGCATCGACGTCAGCCCCGCCGAGTTCCTCCCCTGCGCCGAGCGCCGCGGCCTGATCGTCCGCATCGACCAGCTGGTGCTGCGCCAGGCCCTGGCGGCCCTCTCCCGGCTGCCCGAAGGCCTCACCATGGCGGTGAACGTCTCGGCGGCCACCCTCGCCCAGCCCGATCACCCCCAGCTGGTGGCCGAAGCCCTCCAGGCCGCCGGGGTGGCCCCGGAGCGGCTGCATCTGGAGGTCACCGAGACGGCCCTGCTCAGCGTCACCGACCGCATCCGGCAGCAGATGCAGCAGCTCGCCGGCCGTGGGGTCCGCTGGTACGTGGATGATTTCGGCACCGGCTACTCCTCGATCAGCCATCTCCGCGACCTGCCCATCGCCGGCTTGAAGCTGGACCGGTCCTTCACCTGTGCGATGCGGGCGAAGGACACCAAGAGCCTGCGGCTGTCCCAGGCACTGGTGGGGGTGGCCGAAGGCCTGGAGCTCGACACCGTGGCCGAGGGGGTGGAAACCATCGAGGAGGCCCGTCTGCTCACGTCCCAGGGCTGGTTGCGGGGCCAGGGCTGGCTCTACGGCGAGGCGGCTCCCCTGGAGCCCTAGGCCTCCGCTTCAGGACAGCTCGGCGCAGCAGGCCGCGAAGGCCGCCGCGGGATCGGCGGCGCCGCTGATCGGGCGCCCGATCACCAGCTGGCTGGCTCCGGCCGCCACGGCCTGCGCCGGTGTCATCACCCGCCGCTGGTCGGCCGTGGCACCGCCGGCGGGGCGGATCCCGGGGGTCACCAGGGCGAAGGGCCGGGGATGGGCGGCCCGCAGCCGGGCCACCTCCAGGGGGGAGCAGACCGCTCCGGTGAGGCCCGCCGCCGCCGCCAGCGCCGCCAGTTGACCCGCGTAGGCCTCCAGCGGTGGTTCGATGGCCAGCTCGTGGTGGAAGCGGTCGGGATCCCAGCTGGTCAGCACGGTCACCGCCAGCAGGGTGGGGGCGCCGTGGCCCTCGAGCGCGGCGCCCTCCACGGCCGCGGCCTGGGCGGCGGCGAGGGCCTCGCTGCCGGCGCTGGCGTGCACGGTGATCAGTTCCGCCCCCAGCCGGGCGGCGCTGCGGCAGGCGCCGGCCATGGTGGCGGGGATGTCGTGGAACTTCAGATCCAGGAACACCCGCAGGCCCCGTCGCCGCAGTTCCCGCACCACGGCGGGTCCGGCGGCGGTGAACAGCTCCAGGCCCACCTTCACCCAGCGCAGCTCCGGGACCGCCGCCACCAGGGCCAGGGCCGCGTCGGCGTCGGGGCGGTCGAGGGCGAGGATGATCCGTTCGGCAGGCTCCATGGCCGTGGCGTTGCGGTCGGCGTCCGCCATCAGGCCACCAGCCGCCGGAAGGTTTTCTTGCCCATCTGCAGCACCTTGCCGTCCAGGTCCTCGGCGCTGGCGAACTCCTGGTTGGGGTCGCTGAGCTTTTCACCGTCGAGCTTGACGCCGCCCCCCTGGATCTGGCGCCGCCCCTCGCTGCTGCTGGCGCAGACCTGCAGGGCGCTGAGCAGGTAGAACGCCTTGAGGGGGAAGGCCAGCCCGGCCAGGGAGGCCTCGGGCACGCTGTCCGCCTGGAGTCCGTCCCCAGCCCCTCCCGTTCCGGTGAGGCCGGCGGTCACCAGAGCGGCCGCATCGGCCTGGGCCTGCAGGGCCGCGTCGCGTCCGTGGCGGCTGGCGGTCACCTCCAGGGCCATGGCCTTCTGCCGCTCCCGGGGGTTGGTGGGCAGGGCCGCCGTGTCCAGATCGGTGAGCAGGGTGAGGTAGTCCTCCACCACCGCGTCCGGCACCTTCTCAAGCTTGGAGTACATCGACAGGGGGTCCTCCATCAGCCCCACGGTGTTGCCCAGGCTCTTGCTCATCTTCTGCACCCCGTCGAGGCCGGGCAGGATCGGCAGCAGCAGCCCGAACTGGGGTCGCTGGCCGAAATGGCGCTGCATGTCGCGCCCCATGGCCACGTTGAACTTCTGGTCGGTGCCGCCCAGTTCCAGGTCGGCGGCGACGGCCACCGAGTCGTAGCCCTGCAGCAGGGGATAGAGGAATTCGTGCAGGCTGATGGGGGTACCCGAGCCGTAGCGGTTGGCGAAGTCCTCCTTGGCCAGCATCTGGCCCACGGTGCTGATGCCCAGCAGCTCGATCACCTGGGGTAGCGCCAGGCCGGCGAGCCACTCGGAATTGCGCCGCACCTCCAGCCGGCCGGGGGTCTCGAAGTCGAGCAGGGAGCGCTCGGGGGGCTGGCCCTGGCCCAGCTGGGCCAGGTAGGTGGCGGCATTGGCCTCCACCGCCGCCGCATCGAGCTGCACGCGGGTGCTGCTCTTGCCGGTGGGATCGCCGATGCGGGCCGTGAAGTCGCCGATGATCAGTACCGCCGTGTGGCCGGCGTTCTGGAAGGCGCGCAGCTTGCGGAACAGGAGGCTGTGGCCGAGGTGGATGTCGCTGCCGGTGGGATCGATGCCCAGCTTCACCCGCAGGGGCCGGCCCTGGCGTTCCGCCTCCGCCAGCCGGGCCTCGAGCCGCTGATCCGGGTCGGGGTCCTTGCCGGCGGGGAACAGGTCGGCAAGGCCCCGGGCCAGGGCGTCGGCCAGGGGCGGCACCGCCAGCGGCTCTCCCGGCGGTTCCGCCTGATGTGCCACCTGATTCGCGTGCTCCGCTTCCCCCATTGACACCAGCCGCCTGCCTGGGGGGGATGGTAAGCAGCCGGGGTGCTCCGCTCGCTCAGCCCAGCAGGGCCACCACATCGGCCGCGGCCCGCTCGCCGCTGGCCACCGCACCCTCGAAGAAGCCCGGCCAGCGCTCCGCCACCTCCGTGCCGGCCCAGAACACCCGGCCGTGGGGCCGCAGCAGGGCGTCGCCGCTGCGGGTCCACAGCCCGGGGGGCATCCAGCCGGCAAAGGCCCCGCCGACGAAGGGCTCCCGCGGCCAGTCCTTCTCGACGTAGTCGAGCGGCTCCAGCGCCATCGGACCGAAGTAGGCGGCCAGATCCTCCAGGACCGCCGCCCGGCGCTGCCCGGCGTCGAGGGTCGACCAGCGCCCGTGGCGGCGGCCCGCCACGAAGGCGGCGATCACCCCCAGACCGGTTTCGGGATCGGAGCTGTCGGCGCAGAGTTCCACCCAGGGGCGATCGCCGATGCCGATGCCGGCCAGTCCAGCCTCCCGCCACCAGGGGCTGCGGTAGGCGACCAGCACCTTGGTGCAGCGGCCCATGGCCATGCCCTCCTGGAGGGCGAGCCGATCGGCCGGCAGCTCGGGCGTGAAGCGGATCGCGGCCGCCATCGCCGGCGGCATGGCCACGATCACCGCCCGGCCGTGGTGGCTGCCGTTGTCGGTGGTCACCGTGATGGTGCCCTCCGCACCGTGGCCGGAGGGACCCTCGCTCTGGTGGATGGCCCGCACGGGCTCCCCCAGCACCAGGGCGTCCCCCAGGCCTTCGGCCAGCAAGGCCGGCAGCTGGCCGGCACCGCCGTGGATCAGCTCCTCCTCGGGGTGGTCGCCCTGGGAGGCCGTGCGCTGCCCCCAGGCCACATGCAGCAGGGACACCTGGTCCGGCTCCGCCGGCCCGAGAAAACCGACCGCCCGGCAGAAGTAGGCGAAGTACCAGGCGGCGAAGGGGGTGTGGGTGTGGGCCTCGATCCAGTCCTGGAAGCTCAGCCGGTCGAGGGCGGCGGCGTCGGGATGGTGATGGGGATGGCCCTCCGGCAGGGACACCACCAGCTCCTGGAACCGCTCCAGGGCCTGCATCGCGTCCTCCCAGTCCGCTCTGGGCACCGAAGGCGGCTGCCCCTCCGGGAACCCCTGGAAGAAGCCGCTGAAGGTGCAGCGATGGGAGCCGAAGCAGAGGACCGTCTCACCGTCGTGGGGGGAGGGGAACCGGCGCAGGCCGTGCTCCTCAAGCAGGGAGCGGAAGCGGGAGTGGGTGGCGCCCACCCACTGACCGCCCAGGTCGATCCAGGCGGCAGGCACGGCCCCGGCTGGCCCGGCCCCCTCCAGCGTCAGGGGCGCCCGCACCATGCGGCCCCCCACGGCCGGCGCCGCCTCGATCACCTGCACCGACAGGCCGGCCCTGCGCAGATCCCTGGCGGCCACCAGCCCGGCCAGCCCCGCTCCGATGACGATGACGTCCTTCACGCCGGATCAGCCCGCCGCATCGAGCTGGCCCTTCATGCGCTCGAGGGTGAGGGTCATCTGTTCGAACATCTTCTCGGGGGTGAGGCCGAACTGGCCCAGCTGGGTGCGCAGTTGTTCGACGGTGAGCTTGGCCTGGAAGTCCTCGGAGAGTTCGAAGCGCTTCATGAACACCTGATAGCGCTCCATCATCTCCTCCATCCGTTCGATGTACAGCTTCTTGCCCTCGCGGTCGAACTTGCCGTATTCACTGCCCAGCTGCATCAGCTGCTGGTAATCGCTGAACAGCCGCTTCGCTTCGTCCTGGACGATCTCGGAGTCGAAGAAAGCCATGGGGACGTCTGCTCCGGACTGCGGGAGAGATCGATTCTGCAGAGAGCGGGCACCCCTGGGGAGTGCGGATCCACGTATCACGGTCCCCGGACCGCCATGGCCGATACCGAAATGGAGTCGATCCCCTGGTGAGGATGGTTGCCCCCCATCGCTGGGGTGTCCCCGCCGCTGCGCCCGTGGACCTCACCCCCCTGCTGCCCCAGGTGCGTGACGACCTCAGCCGGGGACTGGCGCTGCTCAACGGTGTCCGGCTGGTGCTGTGCCTGGGCAGCCGGGCCCAGATCACCCTGCTGATGGGCACGCCCGCCCGGATCCTGGGGGCTGCCACCACGGCCGCCGAGGGGTTCGCCCAGGTGCGCCGCCATCGACCCGACCTGCTGCTGGTCAGTGACCGGCTGCAGGAGGGATGCGGCGTGGACCTGGTGGTGCAGGTCAAGGCCCGCCACCCCGAGGTCCGCACCCTGCTGGTGGTCTCCCAGGAGCACCGCCTCGCCCGGATCCGGCAGGCCCTGCAGGCGGGCTGCGACGGCATCGTGCCCGAGTCGCGGCTGCTGCATGGCTCCGGCCTGCAGGCCCTGCACGCCGTGCTCAGCGGCGACCTGTACCTCGACCGTGCCCTGGTGGGGGCGGTCCTGGCGGACCAGGAGCCCGGCGGCGACGCCGAGCCGCTCAGTGCCCGGGAGCGGCAGGTGCTCGAGCGGGTGGTGCAGGGCCTGACGAACCACGAGATCGCCGGGGAGCTGATGGTGTCGGTCGACACCGTCAAGACCCATGTGCGCAACGTGCTGCTCAAGCTGCGGGCCCGGGGCCGCATCCAGGCGGTGGTCATCGGCCTGCAGCTGGGCCTGGTCGACTGGCCCCGACCGGGAGGCAACCGCTAGCTTCAGGCCCGATGTGCGCGCGCTCGGGCCTCCATGGCAGGACGCCACTGGCTGGATCCCCTGGCCCGCCGCCTGCTGGAGGCCACCGGCCAGCTGCCGCCCCTGCCGCCGCCTCTGTCGCCGCCGCAGCCAGGAGTCGCCGGGACTGGGGCCGCCGGGATGGGCGCCGAAGAAGCGGTCGAACGCGAGTTGCTCGCCCTCAAGCTGGCCCTGAACCCGGCGCTGCGGTTCCGGGATGGGGCCGAGGTGCGCCAGGCGGCCGCCCTGGGCTGGAGCCTCGAGGTCAACCTCGCCGAGGCCGGCGACTGGCTGCGGCTGCCCGGCTGCCCCCCGGAGCTGGTGGATCGGCTGATCCGGCTCCAGGGCGAGGGTCAGCAGTGGTCGGGCCCCGGGGATCTGGCCGCCGGGCTCCAGGTGTCCTCCGCCCAGGTGGGGATCTGGCGGCCGGTGCTGCGCTTCCGGCGCCGGGGCCAGCCCAGGTCTGCGCCCCTGCCGCCGCCACTGGCGATCAACCAGGCCTCTGAACGGCTGCTGCAGGAGCGGCTCGGCCTGGGGCCGGAGCGCTGCCGCTGGCTGCTGCAGGAGCGGGCTCGCCAGCCCTTCCGGGATCTGGCCGATCTCCAGCACCGCCTGGAGATCTCCCCCGAGCAGGTGGAGCGCTGGATCGGCCGGTTCCGCTACGACGCCGCCCCGGGGCCGGTGCTGCCGCCGGCCCCGGGGCGAGCCCGATGAGCCGCCAGGGGGAACTGTTTCCGGCGGCTGCGGTGGCCGGCGCCCCGCTGCCTGCTTCGCTGCCCCTGTGGCAGGAGCAGCTGCTCGCCTGGCAGGCCCGTCTCGCCGACCATCAGGCACCGCTCTTCGCCGCCACCGGTGCCGCCGTCCCCCTCCAGCAGGGGCAGCTGTTCCCCATCCCCGCCGACCCCGGCGATCCCCTCGAGTTGGCGCGACGCCTCGATCCCCTCAGCCTCAGCCCCCAGAGCCTCTCCTTCTGGCGCTGGCCCCGGCTGCCCCAGCAGGGGGCGGCCCTCTATCTGGTGATGGATCGCCCGCCCCAGCTGCCGCTGCCCCTGTTGCTCTACGTCGGTGAGACGGGCCGGGCCGACCAGCGCTGGAAGGGCGACCACGACTGCAAGGACTACCTGGCGGCCTACGGCGAGGCCCTGGCGCGGGCGGGTCTGGAGGCGAGGCCGAGCATCCGCTTCTGGTCGGACGTGCCGGCGGCGGTCGGCCCCCGCCGGGCCCTGGAGCAGGCCCTGATCCGGCGCTGGCTGCCCCCCTTCAACAAGGAGACGCGGGACCGCTGGGCCACCCCGTTCACGGCCGATCCCGCCTGAATTCCAGGGCTGGGCTGGCTACGATCACGGGTCGCCTGCGCTGGGTCCATGGAGTTTCGCTGTCTTGCCGTCGACCGGGACGGACAACGTCCCCTCACGGAGAGCTGGACGGGGGACACCCTGGTGGTGGGTCTGTTCGCCGGCGGCGGCAGCGGCGACGGGCGGGGCCTGGTTGAGGAGCTGGTGGGGGAAGCCCTCGAGGGCTGGCTGCAGCGCCGCCGCTTCGAGGCCAAGAGTGGCCAGACGATCACCCTGGAGCGGCCCGGCGGCACCCCGGCCACGCTGATTCTGGTGGGTCTGGGGGATCCGGCTGAGTTCGGGCTGGACGCCCTGCGCCAGGCCGGTGCCGGTGCGGCCCGCACGGCCGCCAGCGCCGGTGCCGAGGAGCTCGGCCTGTGGTTCCCGCTGGAGGGGCTCGAGCCGGCGGCGGCGGCGGCGGCGATGGCGGAGGCCGTGCGTCTCGGCCTCTATGACGACCAGCGCTTCAAGAGCGAGGCCGAGCCCCGTTCCCTGCCGGCCCGGGTGACCGTGCTCGGGCTGGGGGAGGCCGCGGCGGCACGCCTGGCCCATGTGGCGGCCACCTGCAGCGGCGTGGAACTGGCCCGGCGGCTGGTGGCGGCTCCGCCCAACAAGGCGACCCCCCAGTCGCTGGCCGATGAGGCCGCGGCCATCGCCGCCACCTTCGGGCTCGAGCTCAAGGTGCTGGAGCGGGCCGACTGCGAGGCCCTCGGCATGGGGGCCTACCTGGGGGTGGCCCAGGGCTCCGACCTGCCCCCCAAGTTCATCCACCTCACCATCAGGCCCACCGGGGAGGTGAGCCGGCGGGTGGTGCTGGTGGGCAAGGGGCTCACCTTCGATTCCGGCGGCTACAACCTCAAGACGGCCGGCTCCCAGATCGAGATGATGAAGTACGACATGGGCGGCAGCGCCGCCGTGCTGGGGGCGGCCCGCGCCATCGCCGAGATCCGCCCCGCCGGCCTGGAGGTGCACGTGATCGTGGCCAGCTGCGAAAACATGATCAGCGGCGGCGCCATCCATCCGGGCGATGTGCTCACCGCCTCCAACGGCAAGACCATCGAGATCAACAACACCGACGCGGAGGGGCGCCTCACCCTGGCCGACGCCCTCGTCTACGCCTGCGGCCTGGAGCCTGATGCGATCGTCGATCTCGCCACCCTCACCGGCGCCTGCGTAATCGCCCTGGGCGAGGAGATCGCCGGACTCTGGTCCCCCAGTGACGGCCTGGCCGAGGCCCTGATCGCCGCCGGCACGGCCGGTGGCGAGGCCCTCTGGCGCATGCCGCTGCGCGGCTCCTACAAGAAGGGGCTCAAGAGCCACGTCGCCGACATGAAGAACACCGGCCCGCGGCCCGGGGGCTCGATCACCGCCGCCCTCTTCCTGCAGGACTTCGTGACCCGGGGGCTGCCCTGGGCCCACCTCGACATCGCCGGCACCGTCTGGAGCGACAAGGCGAGGGGGCTGGATCCGGCGGGGGCCACCGGCTTCGGGGTGCGCACCCTGGTGGCCTGGCTGGTGGCGGGCGCCGCGGCCTGAACGGCAGCGCCGCCGTCCCCGGCGGCTTTGGCCGCCGGAGCTTGCGGCCTAGGTTTGCTTCCAGACCAGACAACGCATCGCCCCATGGCCGTTCACAAGATCCGCTGGTACGTGAAGGCCCAGCTCGGTGTGCTCCTGCTCCCCGCCGGGCTCTGCCTGTTCGGGGAGGGGGTGATCCGCAAGGGCATCCAGACCTGGTCGGCCCTGGCGGCGGCGGCCGACCAGGGGCAGTCGCTGCCGGAGGCCGGCCCCTGGGTCTGGTACGGGGCCCTGGGCCTGATCCTGATCAACGCCGGGGTCGGACTGATGATCGAGAGCGGCCTGCTGCGCGGCTATCCCCGCACCCCGCCCCGGGCCTGAGCCACCCCTCAGACCGCCACCGGTTCGGTGTCGCCCCTGCCGGGGATGTGGGCGTGCAGTTCGGCGGGGGATTCCAGGCGGTGGATCTGCCAAGTGGCCTTGTCACCGAAACGGGCCTGGAGCTTGTCGAGATCGTCGGACGCCTGCCTCGGGCTCGCGTAGGGCCCGATGTGTCGCGTCTGCAGACCGTCCCGGATGGTCAGCAGATACATACAGAAGCCCTCCGGTGATGGAGCAAACGCTAAGGCATTTTCCCGGTCGCGACAGGGGGGGAAGGGCTGTTCGGATTCCCCTGCGGCTGATCGGCATCACCGCCGATGTACGGGATGCGAGGGGGCCGTCGGACGGGCTCCGGCGATGGCTCAGCCGCCCTGCCAGCGCTGGCTGGTGCGGGCCCGCCGGCCCCAGACCGTGTCCAGGCGCCGGTCCCGTCCGCAGGACCAGCGGTAGTAGTTGTACCGGACGCCATTGCGCTTGGCGTAATTCTGGTGGTAGCCCTCCGCCGGCCAGAACTTCGCCAGGGGCCGGATTGTCACCTTGATCGCCGCCGCCGGCTTGCCCAGCTCCCGGGCGGCCGCCACCATGCTGTTGCGGGCCTCCACGGCCTGGTTGGCGCTGGTGGTGAAGATCACGGGCCGGTAGGAATCGCCGCGGTCGCAGAACTGGCCGCCGCCGTCGAGGGGATCGATGTTGCGCCAGTAGGCCCGCAGCAACGTGTCGTAGCGGATCTCGGTGTTGTCGAAGCGCACCCGGACCACCTCCTGATGGCCGCTCCCCCCGGCCGAGACCTGCTTGTAGGTGGGGTTGGCCCCCTTGCCGCCGCTGTAGCCGCTTTCCACGTCGAGGACCCCGGGGAGCACCTCCAGATCGTGCTCCAGGCACCAGAAGCAGCCGCCGGCCAGCACGGCCTCCTCGGTGGCCGCCAGGGCCGGAGCCACCGGCCCTCCGAGGGCGAGCAGCAGCCCCAACAGCAGCCCCAACAGCAGCGCGATCAGTCGCATGGCGTGTGTCCCGAGAACGGTTCGAGGATGGCCGTCGCCGCCCGGCGGGTGACGCCCGGCTCCCCCAGCTTCTGCCGCAGCCGAACGTAGCCCTCCTGCACCCGCTCCCGTGCCCCGGAGGCGGGATCGAACAGGGGCAGCAGGGCCGCCAGGATGGCGTCCGGGGTGAAATCGTCCTGGAGCAGTTCCGGCACGAGCCGTTCCTCCAGCACCAGGTTCACCGGGGAGATGTGGGCCACGTTGAAGTGGATCACATGTTTCGCCAGGAACGCCGTCGGCCGGCTCACCCGGTAGCCGGTCACCTGGGGCACCCCCCGCAGGGCCAGTTCCAGGTTGGCGGTGCCGGATTTGGTCAGGGCGGCGTCGGCCGCCGCACAGAGCAGGGGCCGCAGGGCATCGGCCTCACCGGCCGGGATCACCCGCACGGCCGTGGCTCCCGCCGCCCGCATGGTCTCGGCCAGGACCGCCTCAAACCCCGGCAGGCCGGCGGGCAGCAGCACCTGCAGATCCGGATGCTGCCGCTGCAGCAGGGCCACCGCAGCGGCCATCGGCGGCAGCACGTAGCGCAGCTCCTGCCGCCGCGAGGCGGGCAGCATCAGCAGCACCGGCGCCTCCTGGGGCAGGCCCAGCCGCTGGCGGGCGTCCTGCCGGGAGGGGCGCTGCTGCAGGGTGTCGATCAGGGGATGGCCCACCCAGGTGACCTGGGCGCCGCGTGCGGCGTAGAAGCTGGCCTCCTCCGGGAAGATCGCCAGGATGCGGTCGGTGAAACCGATCAACCGGGTGGTGCCACCGTCGCCGAGGCGGAAGGCCCACTCCTGGGGAGCGATGTAATAGGTGATGGGCACATCGGGATAGAGCCGCCGCAGGCGCAGGCCCAGGTTCACGTTCGCCCCCATGTAGTCGATCAGGACCACGGCGTCGGGGGGGTGCTGCTTCAGCCAGCGGCGCACCCTGGCCTGCAACTTGAGGGTGGGAATGACCAGCGGGATCGGCTCCCACAGACCGATGGCCCCGAGCTTGGTGGTGTCCGCCAGGAGCTGGGCCCCGGCCCGCTCCATCCGACTCCCCCCGAGGGCCACCACATCGAGGGGCAGGGAACGGCGGGCCGCCTCCTCGTGCAGGGCCTTGACCAGCAGGGACCCCTGCAGATCACCGGAAACCTCCCCGGTGCTGACCAGCAGTCGCACCATCAGCGCTGGGCCGGCAGCGGTCCGCGCCGGCCCGGCCCCACCGAGGCCTCCAGAAAGGCGCACAGCTCGTCGGCCGCGGCCAGCAGGGGCCGCTCCCTGGCCTGGCGCAGGGCGGCGGCCAGCACCAGATCGCTGCGGTAGATGAGGGTCCAGAGATCCTGGAGCTGGCGGAACTGGGCGCCGTCGTCGAGCTGGGCCATGCCGCTGCGGCGCAGCCCGACGCGGTTCAGTCCCCGGATGCGGCCGGGGTGGCCCTCCACCGTCATGAACGGGGGCACGTCCCGGTCGATGCGGCTCATGCCGCCCACCATCGCCAGGCTGCCGATGTGGACGAACTGGTGGATGCCGAGCACGCCGCCGATCACGGCCCGCTCACCGATCACCACGTGGCCCGCCACCGCCACCCCGTTGGCGATGACGATGCGGTCGGACAGCTGGCAATTGTGGCCGATGTGGCTGTAGGCCATCAGCAGGTTGCCGTTGCCCAGGACGGTGCTCTCACCTTCCGCCGTGGCGCGGTTGATGGTGACGCACTCCCGGATCGTGTTCTCATCGCCCATCACCACTTCGGTGGGGGCGCCGCCGTACTTGAGGTCCTGGGGCTCGAGGCCGATGCAGGCCCCCGGGAAGATCCGGTTGCCCTTCCCCATCCGCACCCGCCCGTCGATCACCACGTGGGGACCGATGCGGCTGCCCTCGCCGATCTCCACCTCCGGACCGATCACCGCATAGGGACCGATCTCCACACCGGAGGCCAGCCGGGCCCTCGGATCGACCAGGGCGGTGGGATGCACCGATGTCGTCATGGCTGCACTCGACATCGCGTCAGTCCACGAGCGAGAACATCAGCTCGCCGGAGCAGACCCGCTCGCCATCGACGGTGGCGGTGGCCTGCACCTTGCCGAAGCGCTTGCGCTTGAGGCTGAGCAGTTCGCAGGTGATCAGCAGCTGGTCGCCGGGCACGACGGGCCGCCGGAAGCGGACCCCGTCGATGCCGGCGAAGACGAACAGCCCCTTGGGCAGATCCGGCATCTGGGTGACGATCAGGCCGCCCACCTGGGCCATGGCCTCGACGATCAGCACGCCCGGCATCAGGGGCCGGCCGGGGAAATGGCCCTGGAACTGCGGTTCGTTGAAGGTGACGTTCTTCAGGGCCACCGCCCGCTGGCCGGGGACGTACTCGATGACCCGATCCACCAGGGCGAAGGGATAGCGATGGGGCAGCAGGTTGAGGATCTGTTCGCTGCTGAGCACCACGGACCGGGCCGTGTCCGCCGCGGGGCCAGCGGGCGTGGCGGGGGCAGCGGCCGTGGCGGCCTCGGGAGCGGCGGAGGGAAGAACGGTCAAGGATTCAGTGGGTCGGTACGGGTACGGGCAGGCGGGGCGCCTGGGCCGCAAGGGCCGCGGCCATGGCGGTGTGCAGACCATGGGAACCGCGGTAGGCAAAGACGTGGGCCGTCGGCAGGCCCACCAGCGCCAGATCTCCCAGCAGGTCCAGCAGCTTATGGCGCACCGGTTCGTCGGCGAAGCGCAGGGGCGGATTCACCCAGTGGTCCCCGTCACAGACCAGGGCATTGTCGAGGGCGCCGCCGCGGATCAGGCCCGCCGCCAGCAGCTGCTCCACCTGCTCCCGGAAGCCGAAGGTGCGGGCCGGCGCGATCTCGGCCACGAAGCTCTCGGGGGTGAGATCGAGGGCATAGAGCTGGCGGCCGATGGCCGCCTGGGGAAACTCGATCGCGGCCGCCAGCCGCAGCCGGTCGTTGGGCAGGGCGGCCACGAACCCCAGCCCCTTGCCGAGGGTGAGGGGCAACGGGGGCAGCGGGGGCTCGATGCGCTCGCCCCGTTCGCTGAGGCCCGCCTCGGCGATCGCTTCCACCCAGGGCAGGCCGGAGCCGTCGAGCAGGGGGATCTCCTCCCCGTCCACCCACAGTTCCGCCTGGCTCACGCCGGTGCCGGCCAGGGCCGCCAGCAGATGCTCCACCGTCGCCAGGCGGCGATCGCCGAGCTGCAGGCAGGTGCAGAGGCGGGTGTCGCTGACCTGGGTGGGGCCGAGACGCTGCAGGGGGCGTTCAGGCGCATCCAGCCAGCCCAGCCAGTAGCCGGGCCGCTCCGAGGGGCCGAGACGGACCCGGGAGACGGCGCCGCTGTGCAGCCCGACCCCGGAGCGCTCCACGCTGGAGCGCAGGGTCCAGGCCTGGCGATAGTCGCTGGGCCAGCTGGTCACTAGAACTTCCAGCCCACGCCGAGGTTGAAGCGCCACTCGCCGGTGAAGTCCTGGCTGGCCACCTCCAGGCGCAGCGGGCCGACGGGGGTGGTGACGATCAGGCCGGTGCCGATCGAGAAGCCGGAACCCGGCTTGTTGAGCAGGCCGCCGAGGTTGCCCGGCACCTTCGTCTGGCTGCCGAAGGTGGTGCCGCCGTCGATGAACAGCTCGCCGCTGACGATGCTGAACAGGGGGAAGCGATATTCGATCGTGGCCTCGCCGAAGCTCCGGCCGACGCCGAGATCGCAGTCGAAGTAGCCCCGCACCGAGTTGCCGCCGCCCAGGCAGAAGGCCTCGTAGGGCGGCAGGTCGCCGATCACCGTGCCGGCGGACACCTGGAAGGCCAGGGCCTGCTTGCAGTCCTCCGTCTCGCCGGCCTTCGGACGGCAGCCCTTGTAGAACTTCAGCCAGCGCACCGGGATGTAGTGGGTGAAGCTGCCCCGGATCCGGTTGAAGGTGGGGGAATCGGGGCCCACCGAGAAGAACTGCTCGGTGCCGATGCTGAGGAAGTTGCCCTGGGTGGGGTTGCGGGGATCGTTGAGGGTGCTCATCGTCGCCGCCAGCCGCAGGCCCACCAGCTGGTTGCGGGCGGCGCAGTTGTAGGCGAGGCAGATGAACGAACTGGTGGGGGCGGCCAGCAGCGAGGTGGCTTCGTTCGGGGTGGCCAGCGCGAAACGGCGGGAGGTGCCGGAGAAGTCCATCGGCGTGGCCACCTGGCCGGTCAGCCCCAGCAGCACCGTCCAGGGGGCCCGCTTGAAGGGGTTGCCGCCGTTGAGGGGACGCACGAACTGGACGTTGGCCCCGACGCGCTGGATCAGCACGCTGTTGCCGTCGAACTGGAACCAGCTGAGGTTCTGACCGCTGGTCTCGGCGGCGATGCGGGCCGCCGTCACCGACGGGAAGACGTCGAGGAGGGGGTTGAACGGCGAGAAGATGTTGTAGGCGACCTGGGTGCCCGGGGCCTGGTAGAAGTCGGAAACGGTGAAGAAGTTGCCGTTGTTCTGGCTCTGGAACACCTGGGGGGCGTCCCGGCTGACGAAGGCCTTGAAGCGGAAGGCGGTCCGGTACTTGTCCCCCTTGATCCAGGGGTCGCTGAAGGAGATGTCGGCCAGGCCGCCGAACTGTCCGTAGGTGAAGCTGGTGGAGAGGTCCCAGGCCCGGCCGAACAGGTTGCTGTCCTGCACCTGGATCTGGCCGAAGACGCCCTGGCTCTGGCTGTAGCCCAGACCGCCGGAGAGGGAGCCGGTCGACTGCTCGACGACCCCCAGCACGATCACCACCGAGCCGGGATCCTCCGGTTCAGGGCGCAGGGTCACCTTGACGTCGCTGAACAGGCCGGTGCCGTACAGGCGCTTGAGGTCGTCCTCCAGGTTGCGGCGGTTGAAGATCTCGCCGGTCTTGATGGAGATCTCCCGGGTGATCACCCACTCCTTCGTCTTGCCCTTGATCGGCTGGCCCTTGTCGTTGGTGGCCGATCCCTCCTTGTTGAGGAACTGGACCTCCACGCCCTTCACCGTGCCCTGGCGCACCAGCAGCTGCACGTCGCCGTCGGGTCCGATCCGGGAGGGGCCGGTGACGCGGGCCAGGGAGAAGCCCTGATCGGCGTACCACTTCTGCAGCTCCTGCATGCGGCCCTGCAGGGTCACCAGGTTGAGGGTCTTGCCGTAATCGCTGGCGAAGGTGTCCTGCACCACCGTTTCCGGCACCTTGGCGTCGGCCGGATCCAGGCTCACCTTGGTGAGCACGGGGTTGGGCACCACCGAGACCACCAGCCGCACCCCCAGGGGGCCGTCCTGGGGCTGGATCCGCACGTCGGAGAACCAACCCGTGGCGTAGATGGCCTGCAGGTCCGTTTCGAGCTCGCTGCGGGTGATGGCGTTGCCGGGCGTCACCGCCATGGCTGCATAGGCCGCCAGCTCGAGGCGCTCACGCTCGGGGTGGTCGGCCAGGCCTTCGATCACCACCTCGCTGATCAGCACCCGGGGTTCGGTGGAGGCCGAAGGGGTGGGGGCCGGGCCCAGGGAGGGCTTGCCGGGCCGGTCGTCGCGGGCGGAGGGGGGGCTGGGCGTGGCGCCAGGGGTGGCGGCCGGTGCCGGTGTGGCCGCGGGTGCCGGGCTTGCGGGGGTGGCTCCGGGGGCGGGCGTCACCGGGGTCGCCCCGGCCGGCGGGGTGGCGTCCGCCGGACCGGCGAAGGGATCGGCACCGGCCTGGGCCAGTGAGCCTGCGGGGGGCTGGCCCACGGCGCCTGCGCCGGCCTGGGCCACGGGGCCTGCGGGGGCCTGGCCCTTGTTGCCGGGGGGACTTTCGGCCGCCCGGGCCTGGCCGCCGGCCAGCAGCAGGGCCACGAGCAGGGGCAGGGAGGCGGTCGCCGCCCGGGGCGTGACGCTTCGAAGGATGTGGGGCCTGCCGAGGCGAACGCCAATCATGGATGTCGTCTGCAGAGCGGCCAGGCCGCAAATTCCGCTGACCTTACCCGTAGACCCGCGCTTCGGGACAGACCCCTTGGACCCGTTTGAGGACCTCCCCGTAGGCCTCGACAACTCCGCCCAGGTCCTGTCGGAATCGGTCCTTGTCCAGGATCCGCTCCTGGGCATCGCTCACGGCCCGGTTCCAGAGGCGGCAAGTGTCGGGGCTGATCTCGTCAGCCACCACCAGTGCACCGTCGGCGGTGAACCCCAGTTCGATCTTGAAATCCACCAGTTCAAGCTCCACCCGGGCGAAAAGTTCGCGCAGGGCGTGGTTGACCCGGAAGGCCAGTTCCCGGATCGCCCCCAGCTGGTCGGGCGTGACCAGCTGCAGGCGCTCCAGCCGCGCTTCGCTGAGCAGCGGATCCCCCAGGGCGTCGTCCTTGTAATAGAGATCGAGCAGGGGCGGATCCAGGGGGGTACCCGCCGGAATCGGCATCTGACGGCAGAGGGAACCGGCGGCCACGTTCCGCACCACCACCTCCACCGGCACCACGCGCACCGGCCGCACCATCATCCAGTGGTCTCCCTGCAGGCCCAGGTAGTGGGTGGGCACCCCCAGCCGTTCGAGGTGTTCGAACAGCAGGGCGGAGATGCGGCAGTTCAGGGCTCCTTTGCCCAGGAGCTGGGCCTTCTTGAGGGCGTTGAAGGCCGTGGCGTCGTCCTTGTACTCGACGGCCACCAGGTCCTCCTGGTCGGTGGCGTACACCCGCTTCGCCTTGCCTTCGTAGAGGAGGGGGCCGGTGGCAGGGGAGAGGGTCATGGGGCAGGGGAAGGGGTCGGGGCCGGAGTCGGAGTCGGAGTCGGGTCCGGCACCGGAAGGTCGGCGGCGTGGCCGCCCGGATCCCGAGGGGAGCGCAACCGGATCTCCAGCTGGCGGGTGCGCGGCGCCGCTGCCGGATCCTCGCGCCGCCAGCGCCATTCGCCGTAGGCGTCGTCAATGCGCCCGCTGAGCCGCAGGCGCCGGGCCACGGCCCGCTCCGAGGGCAGGGCGGCCTGGGTGTCCAGCAGCTCGGCGACAAGCCCCCAGGCCTTCGCCGCCGCCGCCTGCTCCAGGGCCGCCTCCAGCAGGGCCTCCCGCTGGGACGCCGGCAGCTCCGCCAGCAGACCCACCGCCTGCTGCAGCCGCAGAGCCCCCCCCAGGCCGCCCTGGCGGGCCCGGACCAGCAGTTCGCCGCCGACCCGGGCGAAGCCCCTCGATTCCAGGTGCAGGGCCAGCAGCTCCAGGGCCGAGCGGCTGATCACGGTGCCATCCTCCCGGCGCTGCAGCGGCAGGGCGATGCCATCGAGGGACGTGCCGCTCTCCTTCCGCAGCCGCTCCAGGGCCAGGGCGGCCCGGCGGTGGTCCAGCCCGGCGGCGGCGGCCCGCCACTGCAGCTGCAGCCACTGGACCCGCTCGGCTCCGGCAGCCGGGCCGTAGCGGTTGAGCACGTCCATGGCCTCGCTGGGTGCCCGGCAACTGAGCAGCACGTCGGCGTTGGCCAGCACCACCTCCAGGGGCTGGGGGGCCGGATGCAGCGTCAGCAGCCGCTGCTGCAGCTGCCGAAGCCGCTCGAGCTGATCGGCCTCGGCGCTCTGCCGGCAGGCCACGTCGAGCTGCTCCAGATCCCCGTCGCGGAGCAGGTCGGCGAACGCTTTGTCGGTGAGGAGCGGGGGGCGTTCGTCCTGCTCCGGGGCCGGCTCAGCGGCAGCGGTCGGGGTCTCCCCCGTGGGTTCCGCCGGCCCGTTGGGGCTGGCTTCCGTGGCGGGGGTCGCCGCTCCCGCTGGTGCGGGTTTTGTCGCCGCCGCCTCCGTCCCGGGGGCCGCGGCACGGGCTGCCGCCGGTCCGATCCCCGGCAGCAGACCCATCAAGGCCAGGGCTCCGAGGCCGCCGAGAACGGACCAGCCGCGGCTCCGCCGGGGCGCCGGCGGGCCGGTGGTCGGGCCGGATCCGCTGGGCGGCACGGCGGTCGAGGCGGCGGTCGGAGAGAATGGCAAAGGGGAGTGGCAGCAAGGCTGGTGAGGGCAACCGGTGCAGCACCCGTGCCGGCGCACAACCTAGGGGAGCTCTCCTCCCCGATCCACCCCCGTTCCGCTTCCCCTCCGCCCCATGGCCCCGTTGACCGCTTCCGACGCTTCCCCCCCGTCCCCGGTGCCGGCCCGGATCCTGGTGGTGGGCGGCGGCGGCCGCGAGAACGCCCTGGGCTGGGCCCTGGCGCGCTGTCCGGGGGTGGAGCAGGTGCTGGTGGCCCCCGGCAACGGCGGCACCGCCGCCCTGGCGGGCTGCGGCCAGCTGGCCATCGCCGAGACCGACCATGGCGCCCTGGCGGGGGCCTGCCGTGAGCACGCCATCGACCTGGTGGTGGTGGGACCGGAGGCGCCCCTGGCGGCCGGCCTGGCGGACCGGCTGCGGGCGGAGGGCCTGGCGGTCTTCGGTCCTGGGGCGGATGGCGCCCTGCTGGAGGCCAGCAAGCGCTGGGCCAAGGACCTGATGCAGGAGGCGGGCGTGCCCACGGCGGGGTACTGGGCGGCGACGGATCGCCAGCAGGCCCTGGAGGCCCTCGAACGCCATGGCCGCCCCCTGGTGGTGAAGGCCGATGGGCTGGCCGCCGGCAAGGGCGTGACGGTGGCTGACAGCCTCGAGCAGTGCCGCGACGCCATCGAGGAGGTGTTCGCGGGCCGCTTCCAGAGCGCTGCCCCCGGGGAAGCCGCCGCCGCCCCCTCCCTGGTGCTGGAGGAGCGCCTGCACGGCCCGGAGGTGTCGGTGTTCGCCCTCACCGACGGCCGCTCCATGGTGTTGCTGCCTCCGGCCCAGGACCACAAGCGCATCGGTGAGGGGGACACGGGCCCCAACACCGGCGGCATGGGGGCCTACGCCCCCGCCCGGCTGCTGGATGCGGCGGGGCTGGAGCAGGTGCGCCAGCTCGTGCTGGAGCCGATCCTGGCGGCCCTGCGGGCCCGGGGCATCGACTACCGCGGTGTGATTTTCGCCGGCCTGATGCTCACCGAGGCCGGCCTGCGGGTGATCGAATTCAACTGCCGCTTCGGCGATCCGGAGTGCGAGACCCTGATGCCCCTGCTCGGCCCGGAACTGGCCCGGGTGCTGCTGGCCTGCGCCACCGGCCGCCTGGAGGAGGCCCCCCCGCTGACGATCGCGCCGCGTTGCAGTGCCTGCGTGATCGCGGCCGCCGAGGGCTATCCCGGCGAGGTGCGTCGCGGCGATGCGATCCACGGCGATTTGGGGGACGACCCCGATCGGCAGCTCTTCCATGCCGGCAGCCGCCGCACCGAGGCGGGCCCCGTGGTCACGGCGGGCGGCCGGGTGCTGGCGGTGGTGGCCCAGGCCGACGACTTCGACACGGCCTTCGAGCGGGCCTATGACGGCCTGGGACGGGTGGGTTTCGAGGGCATGGTCTACCGCCGCGACATCGGCCACCAGGTGCGGTCGCAACGCCCGGCCCTGCCATGACCCGCTCCGTTTCCGGCCCCACCCTGAGCGGCAGCGAGGCCGCCGGAGCCTTCAGCCTCTGGCGGGCGCGGCTGCAGCGCTGGTGGGCGGAGTTCAGCCTCCAGACCAAGCTGCTGGCGGTCGCCACCCTCGTGGTGAGCCTGCTGATGACGGGCATCACCTTCCTGGCCCTCAACGGCATCCAGCGCGATGCCCGCATGAGCGACACCCGCTTCGCCCGGGATCTCGGGCTGCTGCTGTCGGCCAATGTCACCCCCCTGGTGGCGGAGGGCAACGACCGCGAACTGGCCTCGGTGGCCGAACGCTTCTGGCAATCCAGCCGCAGCCTCCGCTACATCTTCTTCGCCGATTCCGACGGGGTGATCTACCTCGGCATCCCGATGGGCGGCAGCACCGGCATGGGCGAGCGCGTGCTCAGCCGGCGCCTGGAGCTGCCGGCCGACATCCAGCGCCGCCCCGACAACCCCCTGATCCGCCAGCACCTCACCCCGGACGGCCAGGTCACCGATGTGTTCGTGCCGATGGTGAGCGACGGCCGCTACCTGGGGGTGGTGGCCCTGGGCATCAACCCCAACGAGACGCTCCTGGCCAGCGCCGCCCTCACCAGGGAGGTGACGGTGGCGGTGTTCATCTCGATCTGGGTGCTGGTGATCCTGGGCTCGGTGTTCAACGCCCTCACGATCACCCAGCCGGTGAAGGAACTCCTGCGGGGGGTGCGATCGATCGCCGGGGGCAACTTCGAGACCCGCATCGCCCTGCCGGTGGGGGGCGAGCTGGGGGAACTGCTCAACGGCTTCAACACCATGGCCTCCCAGCTGGAGGTCTACAAGGCGGCCAACATTGAGGAGCTCACCGCCGCCCAGGTGAAGCAGCAGTCGCTGATCGCCACCATGGCCGATGGTGCCGTGCTGCTCGATGCCGAGGGGCGGATCGTGCTGGCCAACCCCACCGCCCGCCGCCTGTTCCGCTGGGAAGGCCGCAACCTGGAGGGCAGCGAGCTGGCCGCCGAACTGCCCGACCGGCTGGCGATGGAGCTGCACGATCCCCTGGAGAGCCTGATCATCAGCGAGCGGGACACCACCGAGGTGCGCTGCAGCTTCGGGGATCCCCCCCGCACCCTGCGCATCGTGCTCCAGTCGGTGCGGGATGCCAGCGGCGAGAGCCTCAAGGGCATCGCCATGACGATCCAGGATCTCACCCGGGAGGTGGAGCTGAATGCCGCCCAGAGCCGCTTCATCAGCAACGTGTCCCACGAGCTGCGCACCCCCCTGTGCAACATCAAGAGCTACGTGGAGACGCTCCATGACATGGGCGACCTGCTCAGCGCCGAGGAGCAGAAGGAGTTCCTGAGCATCGCCAACGCCGAGACCGACCGCCTCTCGCGCCTGGTCACCGACGTGCTCGACCTGTCACGGCTGGAGTCCGACCGGGTCTGGCAGCTGGAGCCCATGGACCTGGCCCCGGCGATCGAGCAGACCCTGCGCACCTACCGGCTCAACGCCGAGGAGAAGGGGGTGATGCTGCTGTTCGCCGGCGATCAGAACCTGCCCCGGGTGCGGGGCAACTGGGATCTGCTGCTGCAGGTGTTCGACAACCTGGTGGGCAACGCCCTCAAGTTCACCCGCAGCGGCGGCCAGCTGCTGCTGCGCGCCTACCCCTGGCCCGACCACTGCCCGCTGGATCCCGACGGCGGAGCGGAGCACCATCCCTCCTGCACCCTCACCTCGCGCCTGCCGCGGCTGCGGGTCGAGATCGCCGACACCGGCTGCGGCATCTCCGAGGCCGACCAGGCCCGGATCTTCGAGCGCTTCTTCCGGGTCGAGAACGCCGTGCACACCGAAGCCGGCACCGGGCTGGGACTCTCGATCGTGCGGGGCATCCTCGAGAAGCACGGCAGCCAGGCCCGGATGGCCAGCGAGCCCGGGGTGGGCACCACCTTCTGGTTCGACCTGCCCCTGGAGGAGGCCGACGGTGATGAACTGAGAGTCCAGGCGGAGCGCTCCGCCTCCCTGGCAGAGATCGAAGCGGAGCGAAGAATCCCCGCCTAGGTGCCCATGGTCGGGTTCAGCTCTCGCCGTCGACGCTGCGCATGATCCGGCCCAGGTCGGCACGTTCGTCGGTGGTGATCCGATGGGGAACGCCGCTGATGATGCGCTCGAAATTGGCGAAGGAATCCTTGATCTCCGGCCCGTTGCCGGTGATCACGAATTCCCGAATGCCCTTGTCATGCCAGGAGCCGCGCATCTTGAACACGTTGAGGGCCCGGGCCATTTCACCGCGGATTTCCACATACTGCAGCAGCAGAATGGTGTCAGTGATGGTGGAGATGTGGGAGTCGGTGATCGAATGGCTTCCCATGAACTCCTCGGAGGTGTTGGTGAAGAAGCCAGCGATCTCCTCCTGTTTGGCATAGCCCGTCACCCCGATCACGAACTGCCGGAAGGCGTTGTGGCTGACACCCCGAGCCAGGGCGGAGAGGGAATCGATCGCCATTCGGGATGGCTTGAACTGGCTGATCTCCGTCTTGATGATCTGCAGGTGATCCTCAAGGCCGGTGGATTCCGGATAGGCGCAGATGATCTTGAGCAGGCCGTCCTGCTCCATCTGCTCGAAATCGATGCCCCAGCTGGTGGCGTTGCGCAGCAGCTGGGAGCGGGATTCCTCGTAGGCGAACAGGATCGCCCGCTCCTTGCTGCGGCAGGCATCTTCCACGAACTTGCTGACCAGCAGGGTCTTGCCGGTGCCGGTGGCGCCGGTCGCCAGGATGATGGAGTCCTTGAAGAAGCCACCCCCGCACATCTCATCGAGCCGGGGCACGCCGGAGCTCAGGCGCACGTTGGAGGACCGCTGGGTGAGGCGCATCGCCCCCAGAGGGAACACACTGATCCCGTGGGCGCCCATGGTGAAGGGGAACTCCCCCTTCATGTGGGTGGTGCCCCGGAGCTTGAGCACTTCCACCGTGCGCCGCCGCCGTTCACCCTCCAGCACGTTGCGCAGGATCACCACGTTGTCGGAGACGAATTCCTCGACGCCGTAGCGGGCGATGGCGCCGTATTCATCGACCCGTTCGGTGGTCATCACCGTGGTGACGCCGATCTCCTTGAGCCGGGCGATCAGCCGAAAGATCTCGCGACGCACCACGGAAATGGCGTCGTACTGCTGGAAGACGGCGGTGATGGAGTCAATCGCCACCCGCTTGGCTTTGTATTTGCGAATCGCGTAGTGGATCCGTTCAATCAGCCCGGAGAGGTCGAAGCTGCCCGACACCTCCTGGCCATCGGGGTCCGGGGAGGCATCGAGGACAAATAACTTGTTCTGTTCGACCATTTCCTGCAGGTTCCAGCCGAAGCTGGAGGCATTGCGCAGGATGTCGAGGGGCGACTCCTCGAAGGTGACGAAAATGCCGTGTTCGTTGAACTGCCGGATGCCGTTGCAGAGAAAATTCAGGGAAAAGACCGTCTTGCCGGTTCCCGAGGTTCCGCTGATCAGGGTCGATCGGCCGATCGGCAGCCCGCCATGGCAGATGTCATCGAAACCTTCGATGCCCGTGGGGAGTTTCTGCATCTGCATTCGATTGGCAGCGGCGTCGTGGTCGTTGGGATCCTGCATCGAAGAGATGGAAGCGCGAGGGGTCTGAAGGGGAACGGGGTCGACGCGGGGATGGCCTGGCCCGGAAGGTGGCGGCAGACCTTGATCAGGGCTCAGGAGGTTTCGGGGGGAGAGGGAGCATCGTCGGCTTCCAGATCATCGATGTCGAGCTTGAAATCCTCGGTGAGCTCTTCGTAGAGGAGGTCGAGGCCGATCAGCACCCGGTCGCGGTCGGAGAGATCGCCGATGATTCGCCGCACCGGTGGGGGCAGGATCTTCGCCAGGGTGGGGGTGGCCAGGATCTTGTCCTCCTCCGCCAGCTGGGGATTCTTGAGCACATCGATCACCTTCAGGGCGTAGACGCCGCGGAACTCGGACTCGAGGATGTCGCGCAGCGTCTTCAGGGCCCGCATCGAGTTCGGGGTGTTGCCCGCCACGTAGAGCTTGAGGATGTAGGTCTTGCGGAAGGTCATGGCTGGGACTCAGGCGGAGGGGCTGGTGGATTCGGCCACGACGGTGGGCACGATCGGCAGGTCGGGCGGGATGGAGCGTCGATACATTTCGCAGAGGTGAGCCATGACATCGAGGAGGGCCAGCCGGTAGTCCTGAAGAAAATCGTTCTTCTGTCCTTTGAGCATCAGCATCTTTCGAAACTCCTCGATCAGATTCACGTGGATCTCGACCATCTTGGTGATCGGCAGATCGGCGAAGAAGGCCGTGTTCACGAAGCTTTCGATTGCCTGGTTGGCCGCGGCGGGGTTCTTGAAGTAGCTGATCAGCAGGTCCCGGTAGGTGCGCCGCAGGGAGTCCAGCAGCTCGTTGCGCTCCTCGGCTTCCAGGTTGCGCAGGAAGCGGGAGGGATCCCGCTTGTAGTAGACGCCCAGGTAACCGAGCCGTCCATTGAGCCGGTTCGGCAGTTTCCAGCCGTCGGGGGTGGTCGCCTTGGCTTCGCTGTCGGCCGGCAGCGTGTTGCTGCGCAGGAAACGGGAGACGGCCGCATCCAGGCTGTAGCTGAGCTGCTCCAGCTGGTCGGGCGGGAGGCGGACCTCCGCATCGTGGAACTTCACCTCGCCGTCCACCGGGCCGATCAGCACGGCCGGCAGCTCCAGGCCCTGGTCGTGGAGGCTGCCGAAGAAGGTCCCGTCGACGGCGCCCTCCTCCAGGAGGATCCCGTCGAAGTCCTCGCGGCGCTGCTCCAGCTGCTCCAGGGGCCCGGCGGCGGGATCCACCGGCACCAGCTGGTAACGGCCGCCCCTGAGCCACTGGCCGCAGGCCTCGGCCAGGGCCGGGGTCTGGATGAGAGAGAGGATGTTGAGAACCGGTTGGGGCATCGACCGCTGCGGCGGGGAGCTCCCCTGACCGGGCTGATTCTTGACGGAAGGGAGGCCCGGACGGGAGGATCTTAGTTCTGTCTTTCGATTCCGTGCGTCCAGGCCCAATGGTGGCTTCCTGCCGCCAGCCTGGCCACGCCCCCTGAGTGATGACCCAAGCCCCCCAGAAGGAGACCCTGAGCGCACCCGCCACCGGTGCCCAGGGCGATGCCACCGGCGCCTACGCCATCGTCGAGGCCTCCGGCCAGCAGTTCTGGCTCCAGACCGATCGTTACGTCGATCTCGATCGCCTCAATGCCGAGGTCGACAGCACCGTGACCCTGGAGAACGTGCTCCTGGTGAAGGACGCCTCCGGCACCACCCTGGGCCAGCCCTACGTGACGGGCGCCACGGTGGAGCTCAAGGTGCTGGCCCATCGCCGCGGCCAGAAGATCATCGTTTACAAAATGCGCCCCAAGAAGAAGACCCGCCGCAAGAACGGCCACCGCCAGGAGCTCACCCGGGTGATGGTCCAGTCGATCAAGGTGGGCGGCAAGTCGATCGCCTGATCGGGCCCCAGCCTCTTCTCCAGTTCCCCCCGTTCTCCCTTCTCTGCTCCCCCCATGGCCCACAAGAAAGGCACAGGCTCCACCCGCAACGGCCGCGACTCCAACTCCAAGCGTCTCGGCGTCAAGCGTTACGGCGGTGAGACCGTCAGCGCCGGCTCGATCCTGATCCGCCAGCGCGGCACCTCCGTGATCCCGGGCGTCAACGTGGGCCGCGGCTCCGACGACACCCTGTTCGCCCTGGTGGATGGCGTCGTCAGCTTCGAATCCATCAAGCGTGGCCTGCGCAACCGCAAGCGCATCAACATCGCCGTCGCCGCCTAGGCCCCCGGCAGGGGGGCGTCCGCCAGTTCGGCGCCGTCCCCCGGCACCTCCAGATAGCGCCTGAGCCAGCCCACCAGCAGGTAGAAGGGCAGGGTGTCGGCCAGGGCCGCCACCAGCTTGAACACGTAGCCGCTGGCGATGAACACGCCCAGCTGGGGCAGCACCGGCTCGTCCGGCCGGATTGGCAACACATGGGCGGCGTAGTGGCTGATCAGCACCACCGCCGACGTGTCGACGACCTGGCTGATCAGGGTGGAGCCGTTGTTGCGCAGCCACAGGGCCTTGCCGTTGCTGAAGCGCTTCCAGAAATGGAACAGGCGCACGTCGGTGAACTGGGCGGCCATGTAGGCAGCCATGGAGGCCCCCACGGCGCCGAAGGCCAGCCGGCGCACCTCGAAGAACACCGGCACCCCGTCGGCGTGGGTGTCGGCCGGCAGGCCCGCCACCCCACCGAATCCGTCCAGGCCCGGCAGGATGCCACCGAGCCAGAGCACCAGGACGATCCAGCCGTTGAGCATCAGACCCACCCACACCACCTGGGAGGCGCGCCGTTCGCCCCAGATCTCGCTGATCAGGTCGGTGCACAGGAAGGTGACGGGGTACGGCAGGGCCCCCACCGCCACGATGATCGGGAAGGACCCGATGCTGCCCAGGTGGAGGAACCGGGTCAGCCCCAGGATGTTGAGCATGCCCATGGTCCCCAGGAAGATGCCGGCCAGCACCAGAAAGGTGACCTCGCGCCGGTCCTGCAGCGTCATCGGCGCCTGAGCATGGGAGAAGGTCCCTCCAGGCTGCCGCCATCGCCTCCGTCGCGCCACGGCTGCGGGTTCCTGGTGCTCGACAAGCCCGCCGGCCTGACCTCCCACGACGGCGTCGCCAGGGTCCGGCGGGCCTATGGCCTGCGGCGGGTGGGCCATGGCGGCACCCTGGATCCAGCCGTCACCGGCGTGCTGCCGATCGCCCTCGGCCCTGCCACCCGGTTGTTGCCCTACCTCCCCGGCGACAAGACCTACCGCGGCACCGTCCAGCTGGGCGTGCGCACCGGCACCGATGACCTCGAGGGCGAGGTGCTGGAGCGCTCGGCCGTTCCGCCCCTCGATCCTGAGGCCCTCGAGCAGGCCCTGGCCCGGTTCCGGGGCGAGATTCTGCAGGTGCCTCCCCAGGTTTCGGCCGTCCATGTGGATGGCCAGCGGGCCTACGCCCGGGTCCGGGCGGGGGAGCAGCTGGCATTGGCGGCGCGGCCGGTGCGGATCCATGGCCTCGACCTGCTGGGCTGGGACGCCGAGAGCGGCCGCCTGGAGCTGGAGGTGCGCTGCTCCGCCGGCACCTACGTCCGTGCCCTGGCGCGGGATCTGGGGGACGCCCTCGGCTGCGGCGGCGCCCTCGCCAGCCTGCGGCGCACCGCCGCCCTCGGCTTCGGACTGCACCAGGCCATTTCCATGGAGCGCCTGGCCAGCGGCCCCCTCCCCCCGCTGCTGGATCCCCTCGACGTGCTGGTGGATCTGCCGCGCCAGCGACTCGATCCGGCCCAGCTGTCCCCGTGGCGCTGCGGCCGGTCCCTGCCCCGTACGGTGGAGCAGTTGCCGGAGGGGGCGGTCGCCGTGCTCACCCCGGATGGCAATCTGGCGGGCATCGCCCGCGCCGATGGCAAGGGCCTGCTCCTGCCCCGGCTGGTGTTCGACGCCGCCGGTTGAACCCCCTGCGAACTCGCGATGGCCGGCCACAGCAAATGGGCCCAGATCAAGCGCACCAAGGCGGTGGTGGACGCCCGGCGCGGAGCGCTGTTCACCCGTCTGGGGCGGGAGATCACCGTGGCGGCCCGGGGTGGTGCCGATCCGGCCGGCAACTTCCAGCTCCGCACCGCGATCGAGAAGGCCAAGGTGGCGGGGCTCCCCAACGCCAACATCGACCGGGCCGTGGCCAAGGGCAGCGGCCAGGGGGGTGGCGGGGCCGACCTGTTCGAGGCGGTGCGCTACGAGGGTTACGGCCCGGGGGGCGTGGCCGTGCTGGTCGAGGCCCTGACCGACAACCGCAACCGCACCGCGGCCGACCTGCGGCTGGCCTTCGGCAAGCACGGCGGCAACCTCGGTGAGACCGGCTGTGTCAGCTATCTGTTCGAGCAGCGGTCCGTGGTGCGGCTGGCCCTGCCCGGCGCCGACGAGGAGCGCCTGCTGGAGGACCTGCTGGCCCTGGAGGAGCGGGGTGGCCCGGCGGCGGCGGGCTACGAGATCGATGACGAGGGCGTCGACGTGTTCGGCGCCTTCGCCGACCTCGAAGCCCTCCAGGATGGGCTCCGGGACCTGCGGCTGCCCCTGGCCGGCTGGGAGCATCGCTGGATCTCCTCCCTGCCCTGCCGCCTCGAGGACGGCGCGGTGCTGGCCGCCTGCCTGCGCATGCTGGATGTGATCGAAGATCTCGATGACGTGCGCAGCGTCACCAGCAATCTCGAGGCGGACGACGCCCTGATGGAGGCGGCCCTGCCCGGCTGAGGCCACCTCCCCGCCCTCCGCAGCGCCCTCCGCCGCGCCAGAGGGTCAGCCCATGGCCTCGGCGTCGGCGATCACGGTGAGGGCAGGGTGGTGCTGCAGCCAGCTGGCGGGCAGCTCCGGCGTGGGGGGCTCCCCCAGGGCACGGCGCAGGATCGCCGCCTTGGCCCCGCCGGTCACCACCAGCAGCACCCGGCGGGCCGCGAGGATCTCGGCCATCCCCAGGGTGATGGCCCGCCGGGGAACGGCGCCGGGATCGCCCCCGAAGGCGCCGGCGTTCTGGCGGCGGGTGTGGTGGCTGAGGGCCAGGCAGCGGCAGGCCACGGTCGCCCCCGCCGGGGGCTCGTTGAAGCCCACATGGCCGTTGAGGCCCAGGCCCAGCAGCTGCAGGCCGATGCCGCCGGCGGCGGCCACGGCGGCGCCGTAGCGCCGCGCTTCGCCATCGGGATCGCCGGCCCGCCCATCGGGGAGCCGCACCCGCCCGGGGTCCAGGCCGAGGGGCTCCACCAGCTGGCGGGCCATGGTGGCGGCGAAGGAGGCGGGATCCTGGGGCCCCAGCCCCACGTACTCGTCGAGGTTGAAGCTGCACCAGCCCTGGCGCACCTGCGCTGCCAGGGCGGGCTCCAGGCGCCCCAGCCGTCGCGCCAGGGCGGCATAGACCGGCTCCATGGTGCGTCCGGTGGCCAGACCCAGGGGCCGGCCCGGCCGCAGCCGATCAGCCAGCAGCAGGGCCGCCACCCGCTCCGCCACCGCCGCCGCATCGGCGAGCACGATCGGAGCGATGGAGGCGGTGACAGGGGCTGCGACCGGGGCGCTGGGGGCGTGGCGGCTCAACGGGTGCCTCAAAGGGCGGAGTAGGGCTGGATCCTGGCCCCCTGGTAGTAGTGCTGGAGGATCTGCCGGTAGTCCTCGCCGCGCAGGGCCAGGGCGTAGGCGCCCCACTGGCTCATGCCCACCCCGTGGCCGTAGCCCCGGCCGCTCACCAGCAGGGTCGGCGCGGCGGGCGGGCGGGGGGCCCGCCAGGGGGCCTGCACCAGGCCGGAGGCCAGGGAGCGGATCCCCTCGGGGGTGAAGACCCCCTGCAGGGACGGCAGCGGCGGCGGGAAGGGGGCGGCCCGGGGCGCCTCGAAGTCGAACCGGGCCAGGGTGCTGCGCAGGCCCAGCCGCTGGCGCAGCTCGGTGCCGGAGAGCAGCAGCGAGCCACCGGGGCCCGTCACCCGGGCCTGGCGGATGCGCCCGGAGCTGGTGGTGGAGAGCACCTCGATGCGGAAGGCCCCGTCGATCTCCCGGAAGGCCCGGGCCAGCTTGTCGGGCTCGACGCGCAGCTGCCAGGCATGCACAGGGCTGGCCTGGTCGTAATCGGGCACGCTCACCAGGTAAGGCAGTTGCTGGCGCCAGATGTCGCCGCTGTTCTCCGTGAGGCCGCCACTGCTGCTGTGGAACACCGCGTTGATCAGGGAGGAGCCGTGCATCAGCACCTGGGAGCGGGTGCTGCGCACCGCTTCGCGGGTGGAGTCGGTTTCGGCCTCCACCCCCTTGTAGACCTGGCTGGAGACGGTGGCCTTGAGGTCGAAGGGCTCCGCCGGCCGGCGCTGGCGCAGGGCGTAGGTGCGGGCCGCCACCGCCTGGGCCCGCAGGGCCGCCAGCGGCCAGCTGGCCGGCATCTCGCTGCCCACCACGCTGGGCAGGTAGCTCTCGACATCGATCAGGTTGATCGCCTGCAGGCGATCGCCCTCGCTGCGCACCAGCAGGCGGCCGCGGTAGCGGCGCTGCTGCAGGGTCAACACGGCCTCGCTGCCCTCACCCCGCCCCGGGGCGGGATCGATCCAGGCCTGGCCCGACGGCAGCGCCACCCGGCGGGGCGGCCCGGTCGGTCCCTCCAGCCTGGCCTCCAGGGCCGGGCCGCTGCCCACCAGCTGCAGCCGCGCCCCCGGGGCCAGCTCCGCCAGGGTGCGCCCCGTGCCATCGCCGAGGCGCAGCACGGTGCTGCCGGACTCCAGCTCCAGGGTGGGGGCCTCCCGCAGCAGCACCCGCACCACGGGTGCCGGCGCCCTCGCCTCCGTGGGAACCGGCGCCGCGACGGCGGCGGGAAGCAGGGCCAGCGAGAGGCCGGCGCGCCATCCGAAACGGAGGAGGGTCACGAGGGTGCGCGAGCGACAACGGCTCATTCTGGACGGGTCATCCTGCGGGCGCCATGGCGCCAGCCAGCGCACCGGCCGGCGCCGTGGCAGCATGCGCGCTGAGGCAGCCAGGGTGTGCAGGTCACCTTCCTGGGAACCAGCTCCGGCGTTCCCACCCGCGCCCGCAACGTCTCCGCCGTGGCCCTGCGGCTGCCGCAGCGGGCCGAGCTGTGGCTGTTCGACTGCGGCGAGGGAACCCAGCACCAGTTCCTGCGCAGCGACCTGCGGGTGTCCCAGCTGCGCCGGATCTTCGTCACCCACATGCACGGTGACCACGTCTTCGGTCTGCCGGGGCTGCTGGCCAGCCTGGGGCTGGCGGGCAACTGCGCCGGCATCGACCTCTACGGACCGGACCCGCTGCGCGACTACCTGGAGGGCGTGATGCGCACCTCCTCGACCCGCATCGGCTATCCCCTGCGTACCCACCGGGTGAAGGAGGCCGCTGCCCGCGGCACCCTGGTGCTCGACGACGACGACATCACGGTGCGCTGCACGGCCCTCACCCACCGGGTGCCGGCCTACGCCTACCGGGTGGATCAGAAGCCCCGGGCCGGCCGCTTCGACGTGGAGCGGGCCAGGGCCCTGGGCATTCCCCCCGGGCCGGTCTACGCCGAGCTCAAGGCCGGTCGCAGCGTCACCCTCGACGACGGCCGGGTGATCCGGGGCGAGGCCCTGTGCGGGCCGCCCCGGCCCGGCTGCAGCGTCGTCTACTGCACCGACACCGTGTTCAGCGAGGCGGCGGTGGCCCTGGCCCGCGGCGCCGACCTGCTGATCCACGAATCCACCTTCTCCCATGGTGAGGCGGAGCTGGCCATCGCCCGCCAGCACTCCACCAGCACGATGGCCGCCCAGACCGCCCTGGAGGCGGGGGTGAAGCAGCTGGTGCTCACCCACCTGAGCCCCCGCTACGTGGCGGGGAATCCCATGACCCCCGACGACCTGGTGGCCGAGGCCCGGGCCATCTTCCCCGAGACCGTGGTGGCGAAGGACTTCCTCAGCCTCTCGGTGGGGACCGGGGGCTGAGCCTGCAACAGTTCGCGTGATTCCGTTCCGGGGGACCCGTCGCCCGTGATACAAGGTCTCAGTTGCGGTCCGACCGCCATTCCGCCGGCTTCTCCCATGGCCCCCCTCCTTCGCTCAGCCGCCCCGCTGTCAGCCGCCCGTCGCACCGCCCGCCTAAGCACCGCTCCCCTTCGCACCGCCCTCCGTGCCGTGGTCCGGACGCTGCTGATCCTTCCCCTGGCCCTGCTGGTCTGTTTCGCGGGCCCCGCGGCCGCGGCCCAGTGGAGCACCGAGGATCTCACCGTGCCGGTCTCCCCCGACGGCACCCTGGTGACCTTCAGCGAGAAGGAGGTCAAGACCGGCCGCAAGCTCTTCAACGAAAGCTGCGGCACCTGCCATGCCGGTGGCATCACCAAGACCAACCAGAACGTGGGTCTGGACCCCGAGACCCTGGCCCTGGCCACCCCGGCCCGGGATTCGGTGGACGCCCTGGTCGACTACATGAAGGACCCCACCTCCTACGACGGGGAATACAGCATCGCGGACGTGCACCCCAGCCTGCGCAGCAGCGACGTGTTCGTGAAGATGCGCGATCTGGACGACGAGGACCTGCGCCTGATCGCCGGTTACATCCTGGTGGCCCCCAAGGTCCAGGGCATCCAGTGGGGCGGCGGCAAGATCTACTTCTGATCGCCGCGCCCACCTCCCCCGGCCGGCCCTGCGTCGGCCGGTTTTTTTGTGCCTGGAGCCCGGCGCCTCAGGGGGCCGGGGCCGGCAGCGGTGGTGGCGGGGCCAGGTTGGCGGCCTCCAGCGACCCCGGCAGCTTGCTGTACCACCACTCCTGCAGGCCTGGGGCCAGGCGCTGGGGGAACAGGGTGATCACGGTGCGGGTGGGGCGGGCCCCCGGCTGCAGCAGTTCCACGGCGTAGGAGGGGCAGCGGCGGGCGGCCAGGTCGGGCACGAAGCGGCGGCCGACGCGGCGCCAGCTGGGCTCCTTGCTGCGCCAGGCCAGCCGGCAGCAGGGCCAGGGGAGCTCCTCCCGATCGAACAGCCGGCAGCAGGGGCCCAGGACCCGGTAGCTGTACTGGCCGCCGGGGCTCGGATGCTCGCTGCCGGAGGCCAGCACGGTGTCCACCTGAAGTGCCATGAAAAAGCCACCCCTGAGGGTGGCGGAGAAGAACGCGGGGTTCAAGTGGGCGATCCAACCGGACCGCCCGGCGAGGAGCTCAGTAGAGCTCTTCTTCGGTGTGGGTCTTGATGGTGCAGTCGGAGGTGGGGTAGGCGACGCAGGTGAGGACGAAGCCGGCCTCGATCTGGTCGTCGTCGAGGAAGCTCTGGTCCGACTGGTCGACGGTGCCGGCGGTGAGCTTGCCGGCGCAGGTGGAGCAGGCGCCGGCGCGGCAGGAGTAGGGCAGGTCAATGCCCTGCTCTTCGGCGGCGTCGAGGATGTACTGGTCGTCGGGAACCTCGATGGTCTTGTTCAGCCCCTCGCTCTCATTGACGAGGGTGACCTTGTAGGAAGCCATGGAAGAGATTGGAGCTCACAGACACCCGGCAGCCAGGGCCTGTAGGACCCGCCCTTCCTACATCCGACAGGGGGCATTCCCGGCGATCTTGGGCTCGCAGGCCGGGAAGCCCAATCAAAGCCAGGACACAGATCAGCGTGCCTTATGCAACATCCGATGCCGAACGGATCCGCAGCAGGCCCCAGCGGTCCTGCTCGACCCGCCCTTCCACCCGCCAGCCCGCTGCCGCCAGATCCCGCTCCAGGCCTGGGGCCTGATCCACCAGCAGGCCGCTGAGCAGGCCCACACCGCCGGGGCTCAGCAGCTGCCCGAACCAGGGAATCAGGGCCTCGATCACCGGCGCCAGGATGTTGCACAGCAGCAGATCCGCCGGACGCCCCTCCAGCAGCGCCACCAGGGCCTCGGCCGAGCCCGTGGTGACCGTGAGGCCACGGGCGCCGTCCAGGCCATTCAGGGCGGCGTTCTCCCGGGTGGCGCGTTCCGCCAGGGGGTCCGTGTCGGCGGCGGCCACGGCCGCCGCCCCCAGCCGCAGGGCGGCCAGGCCGAGGATGCCGCTGCCGCAGCCCAGATCGGCCACCTGGAGCCCCTCCAGGCCCTCACCCAGGCCCGCCCGTTCCCGCTCCCCGGCGAGGGCCTCCAGGGCCTCCAGGGCCTCCAGGCAGAGGCGGGTGGTGGGATGGCTGCCGGTGCCGAAGGCGCTGCCCGGATCGATGCGGATCACCAGTCGCCCGGCGTGCTCGGGCGGCACCTCCAGCCAGGCCGGCAGCACCAGCAGCCGCTCCCCCACCGGATCGGGTCGCCAGTGGCTCTTCCAGCTCAGGCTCCAGTCCTCATCGGCCTGCCGTTGCCAGTGGACCTGTGGAAGCGCCAGGTCGAAGGGTTCCCCCAGCGGGGCCAGGGCCCGCTCCAGCTCCTGGCGCTGGTCGGCGGGCCAGTCGCTCTCCGGCAGCCAGGCCAGCAGCTGCCGCTGCTCCGGCGCCTCGGGGGGGTGCTGGAGCGCCACCCGCGCCACCCCCAGGAGGGGCAGCTTCCAGAGCAGGGACTCCTCCAGTTCGGCCGGGGCGGCCATCTCCAGCCGCCACCAGACCAGGCCCATCAGAGGGTGACCGGGTGGGCGGCCTGGATGCCGTTGATGCCGTGGATCACCGCCAGCAGGCTGGGGGGGATCGGGTCGTCGAGGCTTAGCACCATCACGGCGTCGCCCCGCACGATGCGGCGGCCCACCTGCATCGAGGCGATGTTGACGTTGTGCTCGCCCAGCAGGGAGCCCAGCTGGCCGATGATGCCGGGCATGTCCCGGTGGCGGGTGAAGAGCATGTGACGGCTGGGGGTCACGTTCACCGGGAACTCGTCGATGGTGGTGATCCGCAGTTCCCCGTCGGTGAACACCGCGCCGGTGACGCTGTGGTTGCCCCGGGGGCTGCGGGAGCTGAGCTGCAGCGAACCGCCGGCGAAGTCGCGGCTGGCGTCGTCCTTCACCTCGAGCACGTGGATGCCGCGCTCCTTGGCTTCCAGGGTGGCGTTGACGTAGTTGATGCTGTCGCCGAGGGCGGCCGAGAGGATGCCCTTGAGGGCCGCCACCACCAGGGGCTGGGCCGGGTGGGAGGCGAATTCGCCCTGCAGGCGCACCTCCAGTTCGCTGATCTGGCCGCCGGCCAGCTGGCTGAGCAACAGGCCCAGGGTTTCCGCCAGCTGCAGATGGGGCTTGAGCAGCTCCATCACCTCGGGGGTCAGGCCGGGGATGTTGACGGCGCTGCGGGCCGGCAGGCCCAGGAGCACGTCCCGGATCTGCTCGGCCACGTCGATGGCCACGTTCTCCTGGGCCTCCTCGGTGGACGCACCCAGGTGCGGGGTGAGGATCAGCCGCTCCTTGACCAGGCGCAGGGGGGAATCGGCCGCCAGCGGCTCCTTGGCGTAGACGTCGAGGGCGGCGCCGGCGATGACGCGGTTCTCGACCGCATCGGCCAGGGCTTGCTCGTCGATGATGCCGCCGCGGGCGCAGTTCACCAGCCGGGCGGTGGGCTTCATCGTGGCCAGCAGCGCCGCGTTGACCAGGTTCTCGGTGTCCGGCGTGCGGGGCAGGTGCAGGCTGACGTAGTCGGCTTCGGCGAACAGCTGGGGCAGGGGCAGCAGCCGCACCTGCAGCAGCTGGGCGCGTTCGGCGGAGATGAACGGGTCGTAGGCGGCCACGTCCATGCCCAGGGCCCGGGCGACCCGGGCCACGTGGGAGCCGATCTTGCCGAGGCCCACCACGCCGAGGGTCTTCTTGTAGAGCTCGTTGCCGACGTAGGTCTTGCGGTCCCAGCCGCCGGCCATGGTGCTGGCGTGGGCGTGGGGCACGTGCCGCGACAGGGAGAGCATCAGCGCCAGGGCGTGCTCGGCGGCGGCGATCGTGTTGCCCTCGGGCGAATTGACGACGATCACGCCGCGGCGGGTGGCGGCGGGCACATCGACGTTGTCGACGCCCACGCCGGCCCGGCCGATGATGCGCAGATGGCTCGCGGCCTCGATCACCTCGGCGGTCACCTGGGTGCCGGAACGGATCATCAGCCCCTCGTACTCACCGATGCACGCCACGAGCTGCTCCGGGCTCAGGCCCGTGCGCACGTCCACCTGGGCGACCTGGGAGAGGATGTCGATCCCCGCCTGGTCGATGGGATCGGAGACCAGAACCTTCGTCATGTCCGGCAGCGGTGGGGAGGGCGGGGGGTGCGCCCCCAGGGGGGCAGGCCGGAGGTGCAGTGTAGAGAGCGGTGCGGAGACGAGCCCATGTCCTTGAGTGTGGTGGTCGTGCTGGACGACCGTGATCGCCTGAAGGCCTTGCAGGAACGCTTGCTGGCCCTGCAGCCGCCCCCGACCCGGGTGCTGGCGATCGGCAGCGGTGAGGCGACCATGTCGGACGTGGAGCGGCTGGATCCGGCCACGGCCCGGCGACGGCGGCAACAGTCGATGGTGCGCTGGCTGCTGCCCTTCGGTTTCCTGGCCGGGCTCACCTTCACCCAGATCACCGATCTGCACACGTTCAGCTTCGCCGGGGCCTACGGGGAGCCCCTGATCGGCGGCCTGCTGGGCATGGGCTCCGGCTGGATGGGCAGTTTTGCCGCCGCCGCCAGCGTCAGCTCGGAGGAGGACGACCGCATCCGCATCCTGCGCAACCGGCTGGACGAGGGCTGCTGGCTGCTGCTGCTGGAGGCCCCCGTCGGCCGGGAGATCCCCTGGACCACCATCCAGCTGGCGCGACCGACGGCGGTCGTGCGACTGGACGACACCTGAGGCGCGGGGCCCATGCTTCCACGACGGGACCTGCTGGAGGGGAGTCGGCACCCCGAGGAGCTCGGGGCCCTGTTCAGCCTGGCGGAAACGGCCCTGCGCACCTGGGAGCCCCAGGTCAGCGGCTTTCTCGAGGCGGCGGTGCGGGAGGAGGCCGAGGACCGGCTCGGTGCCCTCAGCGAGCTGAGCCTCGCCAGTGAGGGTGGCCACCCCGGCGCCGAGCGCCGCTGCCTGCTGCTGGCACGGTCGGGACAGGAGCCGACGGCCCCCGCCCTGCTGGGGCTGGAGATCAGCGGCAACTTCCTGTTCGATCCCGCCTCGGCGGCCGACATGGCGGCGGGACTGGCCGCATCCGGTGCCGGGGCCGCGGAGCTGGGTGACCTGTGGCTGCGAGGCGATCGGGGCGGCCAGGCGATCGTCAGCGAGGCGCTGGCCCGGCGGCTGGACGGGACCGAGGGCCTGGTGCGCACGGTGCCGGTGCGGTTCGAGGCCAGGCCCATCGAGGCGCTGCAGCTGCCGGCCCGCCGGCTGCCCCGCCAGCTCACCACGGTGGAGGCTTCCCTGCGGCTGGATGCCCTGGCGTCGGCCGGCTTCGGGCTGTCCCGCAACCGGATGGCCACCCTGATCCGCCAGGGGGCCGTCCGTCTCGACTGGAAGGTGGTCAGCAGTCCCAGCCAGCCCCTGGCGGTGGGGGCGCGGGTCCAGCTGGAGGGGCGGGGAGAGCTGGAGGTGCTGGCCATCGAAGCCACCAAGCGGGAGCGTTTCCGGATCCGGCTGGAGCGCCATTGAGCACCCGGCGGCGCAAGTTGACAGGAGGGAAGGCCGGCGAGTAGGAAAAGTCCTGGTTGAAGACGGATCCGACGGATCGACTGTGAAAGGTCAGCTGTCGGTGATGCTTTCTTCCCCCCCGAGAACCCTCCATCTCGAGGACCATCCATTTCAACGACAGTCCAGCTCGGCCTTCATCGGGCTATCCAAGATTGTTCTCTGAAATCGGTGCCGCTTCGGTTTTTCCGAACTCGGGCGATTAGCTCAGAGGTAGAGCACTACCTTGACACGGTAGGAGTCACTGGTTCGATTCCAGTATCGCCCATTGATTGATTTCAATTCTTCCGATTCGAGCCCGTTTCGGTTCAGCGATCCCTTCGCTGCTACCCTCGGCCGATCATGAATGTGAGCCAGCCAGCGTGAGTCCCGCCGAGGCCGTTGCACCTCTCTCCTGCGCGGTGGTGGTGGGTCTGGGCCGCTCGGGTCTGGGAGCGGCCCGCCTCCTGCAGGCCCGCGGCGAGACGGTGGTGGTCATCGAGAGTGGTGACAAGCCGGAGCACCGGGCCCTGGCGGCCCAGCTGGAGCGCGAAGCCATCGCGGTGTGGCTGGGGGTGCCCCTGAGCCTTGAGGCGTTCCGGGACCTGCCGCTGCCGCCGGCGACGGTGGTCGTGAGTCCCGGCATCCCCTGGAACCACCCGGTGCTGGAGGCGCTGCGCTCCCGGGGGGTGCAGGTACAGGGGGAGATCGTGCCCGCCTGGCAGGCCAGCCGCGACGTGCCCTGGATCGGCATCACCGGCACCAACGGCAAGACCACCGTCACCTGCCTGGTGCACCACCTGCTGCAGCAGGCCGGCCGGGATGCGCCCCTCTGCGGCAACGTCGGCATCTCCGCCGCTGAGGTGGTGTTGCAGCGGCGTCTCGAGCAGGGGCCCCGCCCGGACTGGTTGGTGGTGGAACTGAGCAGCTACCAGATCGAGGCCGCCACCGCCGTTGCGCCGGCGATCGGCGTCTGGACCACCCTCACTCCCGACCACCTGGAGCGCCACGGCACCCTGGCCGCCTACCGGGCCATCAAGCGGCGTCTGCTGGAGAACTCCCGCGTCCGCATCCTCAATGCCGACGACCCCGACCTGCGCCAGCACGCCGACAGCTGGGACCAGGCCGACTGGATCACCGCCGGCCCCAGGGAGGCCCTGCCGCCGGGCCTCGACCCGGTGCTCTGGATCGACGGCGACGACCTGGTGCGGGGCCGCCAGGGCCCCCTGTTCCCGGCCTCCGCCCTGGCCATGCCCGGGGCCCACAACCGTCAGAACCTGCTGCTGGCCGTGGCGGTGGGGCTCCATGCCGGGCTGGAGCCGGCGGTGATGGAGGCGGCCTGCCGTTCCTTCCCCGGTGTCCCCCACCGGCTTGAGCGCCTCCGCAGCCTCAACGGCGTGACCTGGTTCAACGACAGCAAGGCCACCAACTACGACGCGGCCGAGGTGGCCCTGCGGGCTCTGGAGGGTCCCCTGGTGGTGCTGGCCGGCGGCCAGTCGAAGCAGGGGGAGGCCGCGGCCTGGCTGGAGCAGCTCCGGCAGCGGGCCGCGGCGGTGGTGCTCTATGGGGCGGCACGACAGGAGTTCGCCGGCCTGCTGCAGTCCAGCGGCTACGGCGGCGTGGTCAAGCAGGAGGAGGGCCTGGAGGGAGCGGTGGCCCTCGCCGCGACGCTGGCGCCGGCTCTCGGCTGCCGGGGGGTGCTGCTCTCCCCGGCCTGTGCCAGCTTCGACCAGTACACCAGTTTCGAGGCCCGCGGCGACCACTTCCGCGGCCTGGTGCTGGCCCTCGACACCGACAGCTGAGGCGGACGCACCATGGCCTGGTGGTTGATGAAGAGCGAGCCGGATGTCTACGGCATCCACCACCTGCAGGCGGAGGGCACCACCCTCTGGGACGGCATCCGCAACTACCAGGCCCGCAACTTCATGCGCGCCATGGAGATCGGCGACCGGGCGTTCTTCTACCACTCCAATGCCAGCCCCCCGGGCATCGTCGGCCTGATGGAGGTGACCGAGACGGGGCTGGTGGATCCCAGCCAGTTCGATGCCGCCTCGAAGTACTTCGATCCGGCCTCCAAGCCGGAGGCCCCGCGCTGGGACTGCGTGCGCCTCGCCTATCGCGCCACCTTTCCGGCGATGCTGAGCCTGGAGGCCCTGCGGGAGCAGTTCAGCGTCGAAGACCTGGCGGTGGTGCGCCGGGGTAATCGCCTCTCGATCCTGCCGGTGAGCGACGCCAGCGCCGCCCGGCTGTTCCGCCTGCTGGGGGTGGAGCCGGACGCCTGAGGTCAGGCCGCCGGTGCCGAGAAGGCCTGGTGGCCGGGAAACAGGTTGGCCAAGTAGCAGCGGGTCACCCCGCGGTTGCGGATCCCGTTCTGCACGAGAAAGCCCGCCAGGGCGGCCTGGAAGAGCCGGTACTGGTCCCAGTTGGGGTGCTCCTCGATGAACTCGCGCATGGCCGCCAGCAGGGGCGCGGGCACATCCGCCCGCAGGCTCACCAGAGACTCGGCCCCGTCCAGCTGCAGTGTTCTCGGGCGGGACATTGCGAATTCCTGGCAGCGGGTGAGCCACTTCTCCACACCCGTGGGGCCACGTCAAACGCCGCCGCCGGCGGCCATCCATCCCCCGTCCCAGCCTGAGACACCAGCCACTGCAGAGGTTTCGGAGCATCCCCGGGGCCACTCTCGCTTCTCAGGAACGCTCGCCTTTCCCTGTCAAGCGGCGGCGGCGACACGGGCCGCTTCTCCCCATCCGGGGCCGGTGGCCAGCGGCGATCGCCACCGGCCTGGGGAGAAACGGTGCAAAACCGGGGGGCCGGCTGCGGAATCCGCCAACGATCACCAATCCTCATCCCCGCCGCCTTGCTCAGCGGGTCTCAGGCGCTCCAGCGCGGCGCTGAACGCCTCACTGGCGGTGGCGCTCCAACCCCCCTCGAGGCCCCGGAATCCAGGGGCGGGGGTGAGCACCAGCTGCAGCGTCCAGTGGTGCCGGTCACCCTCCAGGCCCAGCCACAGGGATCCGGTGTCGCCCCCTTCGGGCTCTCCGATCGGCAGCTCCACCTCCATGGCCACGGCCTCCTCCGCCATCAGGACGTCGGCCATGGCCCGGTGCTGGGCGGTGAGGCGGACGGCGGCCAGCCGCAGGGCTCCCAGCTCGGCCGCGGTCAGTTCACTGGCCCAGCCGTCCCCTCCGATGAGGGCGATGAAAGGGGCCCGGGCGGGATCCACCACCAGCCGCCAGCCCGGGCCCTCGCAGATTTCCACGGCGGGGTGGTGGCGGGGACCCTCAGCCGGGCAGCAGGTCGGGCTGGTCCTGCTCGTCGCTGAGCTCGATGATGGCCCGCTGGACCGGCTTGATCATCGAGTCGTCGAGCAGGCCGTCGAAATCATCGAAGCGACGTTGCTTGGCCCGGAAAGCGATGCGAACGGTGGTCAGGTAGCGGTTGCTGGAGTGCCTGATCAGGCTCTCTCCTCGCTGGGCCAGCTCCTTGGCGTTGAGTTCGCTGCTTGGCATAGGGACCTGGCCGTCAATCGAACGACTATAGATGAAGGTGGGTATTGACATCAGATTCTTCCACCACGACGTTGGGGAGTGAGGCCGGCAGGGCTTGTCGTGCGACAAGCGTGCGACAAGACCGTCCAAGACCTCGCCGCCAACGCCTGAACACCCCGATACCTGCCAGCCTCCGTTCGGTCTGGAACGACTGGTCGGGCAACAGCTCCACCAAGGCAGGAAACCTGGTGAGCGGGCTTCTGAGCAGCAGATCAGTGATCCCAGGGACACGCAAAGCGCTCGCTCCTGACACGATGACCTGCCAAGGACACACGTGGACACGCCGTCGAACCGAAGCGATGGCAACCCTGATTCTCGAGCCTGCGCCCTCCTGAGGATCCCCGGCCTGCTTTGGGTGCCGATCATCACCCTGGTCAGATCCAGGCGCCGCCTTGACCTGGCCAGACTGCGGAACCACTGCCCTTGGCGCGAAGCGCGGCTGCGATGCGGCGACCGTCGTTTCACCGGGAACATGGGGAGCGTCACGGCAAGATGATCCATGTCGGCAACGAGCTGCTGACAGGTTCAAACGTTTTGGCCACCGCAGCACCGGAGATCCGCGCAAGGGTTGCTCACCCGGGGCCAGCGACGAGATCGCTCACGGCGCTGTGGATGACGTCACAGGCCTTGCTTTCGTGGACATGCTGGCCAGCTCCTTGCGTTTGGCTTGGTCCTCCGTCAACGACCAGGGATCGATCGCTGGCTGGTGCAAAGGGACAAGGAACGGAAGGTGAAGACGATCAGGCCCTACACCCTGAGGACATAGGCCAAGGTCGAGTGCTGCCTCTGGCTGCAGGCCGCTGCGAGGCCGTATCAACCTGATACCCAACCATGCTGAACAACGCTGCTTGATGGCGTGGACTGCTGTCGTTAGAGGCATGGATTTTGTAGAAGAAACTCCATGGTGACTCCAATGAAGGGTCTGCGGTTGACAGCATCAAAGGTGGACAATCGCAGCAGTCCCATGCATCGTGCACTGACCTGCTTCCGTGGGGGAGCATGGTTTCGGCACAATAGATCTTCTTTGCCAGTGCATGTCCAATCAAGCCGATGTGGCCATCGGCCAGCCACGATTTAACTCCGCGCACCATTCTTGTCAGAGCCGACCCGTCAGCCTCCGTGGACGGGGCTGTGCCCGAATTCATGGGAGGTTGGTTTGATATCACTGAGCTATTGATTCAGCGGCCAAGGCCATTGAAGGGATGATGTTTTATGTCAGGGGCTTTCCATCCCCATCGCCCACTTCAATAAAAGGCTCAAGGCAATGCTGCGAGAGCGCGTGTTGCTACAAAAACGACGCCACTATTGATGGATGGGCCTGATCAGTGTCTGAGGAACAATGGAGCTACCGATGAGGATGGATCCTAAGGCGCCGGCCAAGAAAGGCAGGATAACGAACTCCACTCCCAATTCCACGATTGTATGGGTAGCTGAGTATTGGAAGACTGGGGAAAAGGCAGTCATTGGAAACAGCAAGATGATGATGCTTCCAGTTAGCAGAGCAAGGAGTAAGGCCTTCTGGCTGCGGTCATGGTGTTTCCCATCCTCTAACATGCTTGCAATGCTCGCGATGCTGGGTAGCAGAAAAATAGACCGATAATCGTTAGAGATTGTGAGCAGATAGCAACCCAGCCAAGTCCATGTCATGATCGAGATAAACAGTTCTTGAAAGCGTCTCCAGCGCAACTTGCCAATGGCTAGAAGATTTCTTGCGTAGCATTTGTAGATCGAAAGTCTTGAGGTGATCCAGAAGCTGAATAATAACACAATGATCTTCAATACTCCAAGTGCTTGAATGGATAACCGCGCCATGTCGGGGCCTAGCAGCCTGGTCATCCAAGGGCTCATATAATTGAAGGCCCTCAAGCCAAAGTTTATAATCCCGCCATCCCCAATGTCGCTTGACTCGCTGAAATCTCCAAGGAAGGGGATGCTAAAGGCAAGACCCAGGATGGATCCGGTAATCACGGCTAGAGCCAGAAAAAGATTGCTCTCTTTCTGGTGTTTTCCACTGAGGATTCCCAGGACCGCCCAGCCCAGGTAGCCAGCAGCGGGGTAGATCTTTAGAGAAACAGCCAGCAAGGCCAAGGCCCCCGACACGGCGTGTGCATATGTTCCGCTCCAGCTCATTAACAAACAAGAAGAAGAAATAACCAAAAAGATAAACACATCAAAATTTAAACGTTCAAGGGCAAATTGAACGGGAAAGCTGAATAGAAAAAGGGACATCACCAGTGGAAGAGACCATGGACGGCGAAGCAATCCATTGGTGGATATGAGCAGAGTGAAGATAAATCCTAAGCCTATGGCAAGGCCGATTGGCCCCGTGTGGCTTCCCTTGAGATGCAGCAATCGGGCCATCCAAATCCCCATTGGCGGATAATTAATTCCATGCCGACCATAGGGGTCGCAGCCGACCAGCTTGTCGCTGTGGAGGTCTTTCAGATTGACCCCGCATTCACTTGTCGCCGTCAACCATCTCAAGTCCGCAAAGCCTGGGACCATCTTAATCTTATTGATCATCAGAAATGATCCGTCCGCCAAGCCTTCTCCGAGGGTATAGCCAACTAGTGAGTACAGAATGTACAGCAATATAGCTCCAAATAAGATATAGGCTGCAAGGGAAAGACGCTTTGCCGGGCCAATATTTGGAAGTCGCATGACGGATTGGGATTGGCTTGGGGGCTCAGGGGCAGATGAGCAGGGTCAGATGAGCAGGGTCAGTGCCGTTGGATTAGTGCCGCTGGATGAGTGGCGCAGCAGGTTGGAGGCCAACGACTCGAGGTATTTACGTTTGGGAAGGAGTGCTGGTGACCTCCTTCGGTTGCCAAGGTAGCGGAAACTTCTGAGCGCGGCATCGAGGGCTGGTGTTCGAAGCGTGGAGCTGGCAGACACTGGGATTGGAGCGATTAAGCGCCAGACCAGCTGACTGCCATATCCGCCTCGACGCATGACGATCGGGAATCACATCTTCAATCCAGATCGCGTGGGAGACAAGGGGCGCGCCTCGGCTCATGATGATGTTGCGCGAGTTCTGTTGCAGTAGCTTCCTTTCCCAGGGCTGACATGGTGTATTGGCGAACTCCTCCTCGGCCCTTCCGGGGATTGGCTGGCACCGTGTCTGGAGCATCTCCAGGATGGAATTGGTTGTGGAGGCCTCGTTAACCGGCGTCATGGCTGGGTTGCTGGCCACCTGGAAGTGACCGATGCTGGCGATCAGCTGCTGCCGCTGCGTGGAAGCCTGCGGCATGGACCGAGGAGAAGCTGCAAGGACGGGTTGCCCGCTGGATGACGCTCTCCCGTGTGTGCTGCTCCTGATTCACCCATGATCCAAGAATCGACAAGGGACTGACCATGGTGTCCCTGTATCTGCACGGTCTGCACGGTGACGGCACCTCGCCAAGGCCCAGGTCAACGACGGAAACAGGCTGATGGTTCCGCGGCGGCTGGATTTGATCCAGTGCCTAGCTCTGAATCTTCTCGACGATGGAATGCCCTATCCCCCTTGTCCGGCGGGTTCAAGACCAAGCTGACAATGTCCGGTGCCTTCTCGATACGTTAGGGCTTGGTGGAGGGCTTGAAGGTCTTCTTGCGGTGTGGCTGCATCAGAACGATCTGCAGCCAGCGATGCACTGAAGTGATTGAAATCCCAGTCCCATTCTCGTGGCTACGAGGATCCCTGGCTCGCTGCTCATCCGGCATGCGTTTCAGGCCCAGGTCTCCGTGGCGAAGGCTCCAGCCACGTCCAGTCAGCCGCTCAAACCGTCGATTCGGCGATCGACCTGTTGGTATGGCTGGCACCACCGCTCCGAACGATCCAGAAGAACTGCACGATCGAGCCTGGCAGTGAGCGGGAGCAGGCGATGTCCTGCCGTGATGGAAACCTGTCCCGGCCCAGTCGAACGGCGTCATCGACGTACCAAGGCCCACGTCAGCACCCCGCGAGACACTCGCACTCTGGTGGTTGCTGGCGGGACGAGACACTGGCAGGGGTGCATACGCCAGGCTTTCTCCGGTTTCCCTCCCCCCCCCGGTTCGCACCCCCGCCCATGCCCGGAACCCTCGCCATCGACCTGGGCAGCAGCACCACCGTGGTGGCCTGGCAGGACCGCCAGGGACCCCCCGGCCTGCTGCCCCTGCCTCCCTTCAGCTGCGGCGACCCCTGCGTGGTGCCCAGCCTGCTGTGGCTGGAGGCCCCCGACGCCGAGCGGCCCCTGATCGGCCGGCAGGTGCTCGAGGCGGCCCTGGCCGATGGCGACCACCCCGGCCTCTGCCGGGACTTCAAGCGCCACATCGGAGCTCCGGCGTCGGGCCCGCAGACGGGCTGGCTCAGTGCCGAGCGGGCCGGTGCCCTGCTGCTGCAGGGGCTGTGGCGGGCCCTGCCGGCGGAGCTGGTGCCGGAGCGGCTGGTGCTCACCGCCCCGATCGAGACCTACCGGGGCTACCGGGCCTGGCTGGAGCGGGCCAGCCGCGACCTGGCGGTGCCCGAGCTGGCCCTGGTGGACGAGCCCACCGCCGCCGCCATCGGCGCCGGCCTGCCCCCCGGCAGCCGGGTGCTGGTGGTGGACATGGGCGGTGGCACGATCGATCTCTCCCTGGTGGCCCTGGAGGGCGGCGAAGGGCGGGCGGCGCCGATCGCCCAGCTGCTGCGCTTTGCCGGCCGGGACCTGACCCGCAGCGGCCAGAGCCTGCGCTGCGCCCGGGTGATCGGCAAGGCGGGGGTGGCCCTGGGCGGGCGGGACATCGATCGCTGGATCGCGGCCCACCTCTGCCCGGATGGGCCCGCCGACGGCGGCCTGCTGCAGCTCGCCGAACGGATCAAGTGCCAGCTCAGCGAGGCCCCCGAAGCCCGCCAGATCCAGGCGACGGCGGGTTCCTTCCGGGAGCTGACCCTGAGCCGGTCGGCCTTCGAGCGGCTGCTGGAGGAGCGCGGCCTGCCCCAGCTGCTCGACGGCCTGCTGGAGGCGGTCCTGGCGGCCGCCCGCCGGGAGGGTCTGGGGCCGGGCGACATCGACGCCGTGCTGCCCGTGGGGGGCAGCAGCCGGATCCCCCTGATCCGGCGCTGGCTGGAGGGCCGCTGCCCCGGGGTGCCCCTGCGCGGCGAGCGGCCGGTGGAGGCGGTGGCCCTGGGGGCCCTGGCCCTGACCCCCGGCGTCCAGGTCCGGGACGTGCTGGCCCGCGGCGTCTCCCTGCGCTGCTGGGACCGGCGCAGTGCCGCCCACCGCTGGCATCCCCTCTTCGTGGCCGGCCAGAGCTGGCCCACGGAGCAGCCCCTGGAGCTGGTGCTGGCCTGCAGCCGGGACGGCCAGGAGGAGCTGGAACTGGTGCTGGGGGAGCCCCTGCCTGAGGAACGGGCCGAGGTGGTCTTCGAGGCGGGGTTGCCGGTGCTGCGCGAGCGGCCGGCGGGGGCGGCCCCGGTGCGGCCCTGGTCCCCGTCGCCGCTGATCATCCCCCTGGCCTCCCCCGGTCAGCGCGGCGTCGACCGGCTGCGGCTGCGGTTCTCCATCGATGCCCAGGCCCGGCTCCTGGTGGCATGGGACGACCTGGAGGCCCCCGCCGACGGCGGCCGCAGGGAGCCGCGGCCCCTGGGACCGGTGCGCTGAGCGCCAGGAGAACCGCTGCGCTGAGCGCCACCGGGCCCGGCCGATCGCCGCCGTCGGCGGTGGACGCCGACCAGGCTGCCCCCGCAACCAGGCGCCGGTGGCCGCCGTTGCATACAACGGTGGAGAACGGTGCTCTCTCTCCCCCCTTGGCCCTCCGCCGGCACAGACTCCCGCGCTTCTGGCTGGCCATCACCCTGGGTTCGGTCGCCGCCGCCGTCGGCCTGGGCTACTGGTGGGAGCGCCAGCTGCCCGTGCGCCTGGAGCAGGCTTCCGCCACCGGCCGCCTCGACGACTGCCTCCGCTACAGCGAGCAGCTGGCGGCCCTCAGCTGGCTGCCCGGCCGCACCCCCTTCGACCGGGGCCGTTGTCTGCGGGCCAAGGCCGACCAGCTCTGGGGCCAGGAGGACTGGAGCGAGGCCCTGCGGCTGCAGCGCCAGGTGATCAACTCCCGGGCCGGAACCCCCACCGACCGCGAACGGCTGGCGCGCTGGCAGCGCCAGCTGCGCCACCTGGCCCAGACCCGGTTCCAGGCCGGCGATCTGCAGGGTGCCCTGGCGGCGCTCGCCCCCCTGGGGGAGGAGCGCAACGACGACGGCAGCGCCATGGGCGACGACCTCCAGGCCATCTGGAACCGCAACCGCTCCCAGCTGGAGCGGGCGACGTTGCTGGTGAAGCAGAAGCGCTGGTGGGAGGCCCTCGACAGCCTCAACCGCATCGACCATCCCTGGTGGCGCCAGCAGAGCGAGCCCCTGCGGCAGGAGGTCAAAAAGGGCCTCGACCAGCTCCAGGGCAAGGACCGGGAGCACGACAGCCACGGTTCCCTGCCCCACACGGTGTCCGGGGAGAAGCTGGATGCCCTGGTGCAGCGCCGCATCAGCGCCGGCATGGACGAATGGCAGGCCTTCCAGGAGGCCTGCAAGGAGCTGGGCGGGCGGGTGGTGGAGGCCGGGCCGGAGAGCGCCTGCCAGCGCTGAGCCCCATGACAGGATGGCCGCGCAGAGCGTCCCGGTGGACATGCAGCCAGGTGATCAGGTCAGGGTGTGCCGCAGTGTGGTCGTCTACAACCACCCCCAGCATCGGGGTGAAGCCTTTGATATGGAAGGGCAGCAGGGCGAGGTGTTCAACGTGCTGAACGACTGGAAGGGACGCCCGATCAGTCCGACCCTGCCCGTGGTGGTCGCCTTCGGCAAGTTCCGGGCCCATTTCCGCGAGGACGAGCTCGCCACCGTCTGACAGTCCCCGTCTGAGGCCGCCTCAGTCGCGCAGGAGTCAGTCGCGCAGCAGATAGACCCCCTCCTCGCCATCGATGGCCTGGAGGCAGAGCTGGATCGTTTCGTGGCGCGCGGTGGGCACCACCCGGCCGCAGAAGTCCGGCTGGATCGGCAGTTCCCGGTGGCCCCGGTCCACCATCACCAGCAGCCCCACCCGACGGGGCCGTCCCCAGCCCTGCAGGGCCTCCAGGGCGGCCCGCACCGTGCGGCCGGTGAAGATGACGTCATCGACGAGCACCACCTGGCGCCCGTCCACCGGCACCGGCAGCTGGGTGGCCTCCACCAGGCGGGTGCCCACCCGCTCCAGGTCGTCGCGGTGGAAGGTGGGGTCGAGGCTGCCATGGGCGATCGGATGGCCGCAGATCCCCTCCAGCCGACCGGCCAGCACCCGTGCCAGGGCCACACCACGGGTGGGGATGCCCAGCAGCACGAGGTCCCGGCTGTCGGCCACGGCCTCCAGCACCTGGGAGGCGAGCCTGTCGAGGGTGCGCCCCAGATCCTGGGCGGAGAGCAGTTCCAGCCGGTCGGAGGGGCCCGTTCCGGCCTGAGTTCTGGCCACAAAGCGTATGGCGTGTAACCAAAGCCTGACGCATCCGCGCCGGAAGAAGGTGATATCTGGGGAGGGCTGTAGGTTGGCGTGGCGTTGAAACGTGCAGATTTTCTCGCTGGTGAAAGCAGCTCCCTCCCAGAAGCAGTCCGCCAGCGGCAACGGCGAACGCGTCTCCTGCGAGACGGCTGCTCCCCTCGCCCCCATGGTTCTGGCGATCCTCGATGGCTGGGGATACAGCCCGGAGACCGACCACAACGCCGTGCGGAAGGCCGACACACCGGTGATGGACGCCCTGTGGCACGCCTATCCCCACACCCTGATCGAAGCCAGCGGCGCCGCCGTGGGCCTGCCCGATCACCAGATGGGCAATTCCGAGGTCGGGCACCTCACCATCGGCTCCGGCCGGATCATCCGCCAGGAGCTGGTGCGGATCGGCCAGGCGGTGCGCAGCGGCTCGATCGCTGACAACCAGGCCCTCAACGACCTGGGTGACACCCTGCTGGCCAGCGGCCGTCCCCTGCACCTGATCGGGCTCTGCTCCGACGGCGGCGTCCACAGCCATGTCGACCACCTCGGCGGCCTGCTGCGCTGGGCCGCCGGCCGCGGTCTCACCGACGTCCTGATCCATGTGATCACCGATGGCCGCGACTCCGCCCCCCATGGGGGGCCGGGTTTCCTGGCCCGGATCCAGGCCATGATCGATGAGGCGGGCGTCGGCCGTATCGCCACCCTCTGCGGCCGCTACTGGGCCATGGACCGCGACCAGCGCTGGGAGCGCACCCAGAAGGCCTACCGCCTGCTGACCGAACCGTCCGAGATCTGCCCCTTCACTCCGGAGGAGGTGCTGCAGGGCTCCTATGCCGCCGGGATCACCGATGAATTCCTCGAGCCGGTGCGCCTCAGCGAGGGGCTGCTGGAGAGCGGCGACGGCCTGGTCTGCTTCAATTTCCGCCCCGACCGGGTGCGCCAGATCATCCGCGCCCTGGTCCTGCCGGAGTTCGATGGCTTCCCGCGGGAGTGGCTTGGCCCCCTCCATGTGGTCACCTTCACCCAGTACGAGCAGGGCCTGCCCGTGCGGGTGGCCTTCCCGCCCGAATCCCTCGATGGCCTCCTGGGCCAGGTGGTCTCCGAGCACGGCCTGCGCCAGTTCCGCACCGCCGAAACCGAGAAGTACCCGCACGTCACGTACTTCATGAACGGCGGCATTGAGCAGGCCTTCCCTGGCGAAGACCGCCACCTGGTGCCCTCCCCCCGTGTGGCCACCTACGACCAGGCGCCGGCGATGTCGGCGGAGAAGCTCACCGACAGTTGCATCGCCGCCATCGGCAAGGGGATCTACTCCCTGGTGGTGATCAACTACGCCAACCCCGACATGGTGGGCCATACCGGCCAGATGGAGGCCGCCACCGAAGCCATCGCCATGGTCGACCGCTGCGTGGGCCGGCTGGTGGAGGCCACCACCCGCATGGGCGGCAGCCTGCTGATCACCGCCGACCATGGCAACGCCGAGGTGATGCAGGGCCCCGATGGCCTCCCCTGGACCGCCCACACCACCAATCCCGTGCCGGTGATCCTGGTGGAGGGCGAGAAGCGCAAGCTGCCGGGCCATGGCAACGACGTCACCCTGCGGGAGCACGGCGGCCTGGCCGACATCGCCCCGACCCTGCTGGAGATCCTGGGTCTGCCCAAGCCCGCCCGCATGACCGGCACCTCCCTGGTGGTCCCCGCCTCCGTCCCCGCCGCCCGCATCCCCCAGACCCTCGGCGCCTGAGGCTCCGGGTCTGCGGCGGCTAGGCTGACCCGATGGTCAAGAACATCGTCTCTTCACTCTGGATGCTCAGCGGTGCGCTGCTGATCGTGAGCGTGCTGCTCCACAGCCCCAAGGGGGATGGCATGGGGGGCCTGGCCTCCAGCGGCGGCTCGATGTTCAGCAGCGCCCGCAGCGCCGAGAACACCCTCAACCGCATCACCTGGACCCTGCTCTCCCTGTTCCTGGGGCTGGCCGTGGTGCTGAGCGCCGGCTGGCTGGGCTGAACCCGATGGACCGCCGCAACTTTCTCTCCAGCCTGCTGGCCCGGCTGGGGGCGCCCCTGGCGGGGCTGCTGCCCTTCCTGCCGGCCGGCCCGGCCCTGGCGGCCGCCAAGGCCACCGATCCGGCCTGGCAGCTGAGCCCGGCGGAATGGAAGAAACGCCTCAGTCCGGCGGCCTATGCGGTGCTGCGTGATGAGGGCACCGAGCGGCCCTTCAGTAGCCCGCTCAACAAGGAGAAGCGCAGCGGCACCTATGTGTGTGCCGGCTGCCGCCTGCCCCTGTTCTCCTCGAAGGCCAAGTTCGACTCCGGCACGGGCTGGCCCAGCTTCTGGCAACCCCTGCCCAACGCTGTGGTCACCAAAACCGACTTCAAGCTGATCCTGCCCCGCACCGAATACCACTGCCGCCGCTGCGGCGGCCACCAGGGCCATGTCTTCGACGACGGCCCCAAGCCCACCGGCAAGCGCTACTGCAACAACGGCGTGGCCCTGGCCTTCGTGCCGGGCGGCTGAGCCGCCTGCACCGCCGCAGCAGGCGGCACGGTGAGTGGATCGTGCCCCAGTTGCGCGCTGATGCGCTCCCGGGCCAGCTGGCGGTACTCGAAGAAGTGTTCGCCGGCGGCGCAGAGACCCAGATAAAGGGCCAGCAGGCGGGGTTGTTGCCGTGCCATCTCCCACAGTTGCCGCCAGAACGGGCCGCGCAGTTCCGGCCGCCGCAGGCCCTGCTTCCAGACCAGCAGGGCCAGCAGCCGCACCGCCCGGACCGGCGGGACGTGCATCTGCTGGGAGCAGTGGGGATTGGGGGTGATGGCGAGACAGTGGCGCAGGCAGCGCTCCAGATAGGTGGCGGGCTCGTACATCCGCCAGAGGGCCTGCACGTACTCCCGGCCGATGTCCCGGGCCGGGCGGGAGGGGACGAAGTTCATCAGGGTGTTCTGGTCGCCGCAGAGAACATCGGCCTCCTGCAGCAGTCGTCCCTCCTGCTCCAGCCGGGTCCAGAGTGCCGTGTTGGGCAGGGCCTGGAGAATCCCCAGCATCGGCTGGGGAATGGCCGTCTCGGCGACGAACGCCTCGATACGCTCTCCAGCTCCTGATTGCTCCCCGTCGAAACCGAGGATGAACCCGGCGTAGATCACCAGTCCCGCCGCGCTGATCGTCCGGCAGGCTTCGGCGAGGGGGTGGCGCGTGTTCTGCTGCTTGCGGGTGAGCTCCAGGCTGTCTTGGTCGGGTGTCTCGATGCCCAGGAAGACCCCGAAGAAGCCGGCCCGGGCCATCAGATCGAGCAGCTCGGGCTGCTCGGCCAGATTCACCGAGGCTTCGGTGAGGAAGTTGAAGGGGTAGCGATGCTCCCGCATCCAGGGAATCAGATCGTTCAACAGACGTTTGACGTTGTGCTGATTGCCGATGAAGTTGTCATCCACCATGAAGATGGATCCCCGCCATCCCAGGTCGTAGAGGGTCTGCAGTTCCCCCAGCAGCTGGTGGTTCTCCTTGGTGCGCGGTTTGCGGCCGTAGAGGTTGATGATGTCGCAGAACTCGCAGTTGAAGGGACAGCCGCGGGAGAACTGCACCGCCATCATCAGGTAGGCATCGCGTTGCAGCAGGTCGTAGCGGGGCCTGGGGCTGAGGCTGACATCCGGCTTTTCGCTGGACCGGAACATCCCGCAGGTTTCTCCGCGCTCGAGGGCCGCCAGGAAGGCGGGAACCGTGAGTTCGCCCTCATCCAGGATCAGGTAGTGGGCGCCGGATTCCAGCGCATGCCCCGGCAGGGAGGTGGGATAGGGGCCTCCGACGGCCACTTTTTTACCCATCGCCAGCGCCTTGCGGATCAGCTGGTGAAAATCCTCCCGTTGCACGAGCATCGCCGAGAGGATGACGAGGTCGCACCAGTGCCAGTCGTCTTCGGGCTCCTCGGCCACGTTCCTGTCGTGGAAGCGGAGGTTCCACCCCGGCGGCAGCAGGGAGGCCACCGTGAGGATGCCCAACGGCGGGATGAAGGCCTTCACGCCGGCCATCTCCAGGAACCGGTCGAACGACCAGAAGGTTCTCGGGAAGTGGGGATAGAGGAGAAGGGCGTTCATCACATCTGCAGCACGATGGCCATGGCCCGGCCGCGGGTGCCGGTCCGATCCCTCCCATCGAACGTAGGCAGCCGGAGAAGAATCACGTTGCCGCCACATATGTCTTACGTCCGCTCACCGGCCGGTCGCTGGAGCGGAAGCGGCGATTTCCTGCCGTCCTGGCTGATTCAGATCTGCGCCGTGATTGCAGCCGTTCTACGGCGGATTCCCGGCACCCCGGTCGCCCATCATCGCTGGGACGGACACGACGCCAAAAAAAAGCGCCCCCGCAGGGGCGCTTGGTGCTGAAGGCGAAGGACCGGAGATCCGACGCTGACCGCGGATGCGATCAGTAGTCGAAGTCGCCACCCATGCCGCCACCGCCACCGGCGGGAGCAGCTTCCTTCTTCTCGGGCATGTCGGCCACGATGCACTCGGTGGTGAGCACCATGCCGGCGATCGAGGCGGCGTTCTGCAGGCCGGAGCGGGTCACCTTGGCGGGATCGACGATGCCGGCGGCCAGCATGTCGACGTACTCGCCGGTGGCGGCGTTGTAGCCCTCGTTGAAGGGCTTGTTGCGCACGTGCTCGGCGACGACGGCGCCGTTGACGCCGGCGTTCTCAGCGATCCGCTTGAGCGGGGCGGTGAGGGAGGAGGCCACGATGGTGGCGCCGATCAGCTCCTCGCCGGAGAGATTGGCGGCCGCCCACTCCTCGAGGGCCGGGGCCAGGTGGGCCAGGGTGGTGCCACCGCCGGGGACGATGCCTTCCTCAACGGCCGCCTTGGTGGCGTTGATGGCATCTTCCAGGCGCAGCTTCTTGTCCTTCATCTCGGTTTCGGTGGCAGCGCCCACCTTCACCACGGCCACACCGCCGCTCAGCTTGGCCAGACGCTCCTGCAGCTTCTCCTTGTCATAGGAGGAGTCGGTTTCGTCCATCTGCTTGCGGATCTGCTCGCAGCGGGCCTTGACCGCCGCCTCGTTGCCTTCGGCGACGATGGTGGTGGTGTCCTTGTTGATGGTGATGCGGCGGGCGGTGCCCAGCATCTCCAGCTTGGTGTTCTCCAGCTTGAGGCCGGCGTCCTCGGTGATCAGCTGACCGTTGGTGAGAACGGCGATGTCCTCGAGCATGGCCTTGCGGCGGTCACCGAAGCCGGGAGCCTTGACGGCGGCGACGTTCAGGACGCCACGCAGACGGTTCACCACCAGGGTGGCGAGGGCTTCCTTCTCGATGTCCTCGGCGATGATCAGCAGGGGCTTGCCGGTGCGGGCGATCTGCTCGAGCACGGGCACCAGGTCCTGGACCAGGCCGATCTTCTTGTCGGTGAGGAGGATGTAGGGCTCGTCGAGCACCGCTTCCATCCGCTCGGTGTCGGTGGCGAAGTAGGGCGAGATGTAGCCCTTGTCGAAGCGCATGCCTTCGGTGACCTCCAGTTCGGTGGTCATCGACTTGCCTTCCTCGAGGGAGATGACCCCCTCCTTGCCCACCTTGTCCATGGCGTCCGCGATCATGCGGCCCACCTCTTCGTCGTTGCCGGCGGAGATGGTGCCCACCTGGGCGATGGCGTTGGAGTCGGAGATCGGCTTGGCGTGCTCCTCGATCTTGCCGACGAGGAACTCGGTGGCCTTGTCGATGCCCTTCTTGAGGGTGATGGCGTTGGCGCCGGCGGCCACGTTGCGCAGACCCGCCTTGACCATGGCGTGGGCCAGGACGGTGGCGGTGGTGGTGCCGTCACCGGCGGCGTCGTTGGTTTTGCTGGCGGCCTGACGGATCAGGGCCACACCGGTGTTCTCGATGTGATCCTCCAGTTCGATCTCCTTGGCGATCGTCACGCCGTCGTTGATGATCTGGGGAGCGCCGAATTTCTTCTCCAGCACCACGTTGCGGCCCTTGGGGCCGAGGGTGACGGCAACGGCCTCGGCAAGGATGTCGATGCCGCGTTCGAGCGCCCGGCGGGCTTGCTCGTTATAGATAATGCGTTTGGCCATGGAAGAAAAGAGATTGCTTGGTTGAAGGTGATGCAGACGGAAACGCCGTCAGATCAGTTGACGACGGCCAGAATGTCCTTCTCGGACAGGAGCACGTACTCGTCGGTGCCGAGCTTGATGTCGGTGCCGGCGTACTTGCTGTAGAGCACCTTGTCGCCGACGCCCACTTCAGGGGCTTGGCGGGAGCCGTCGTCGTTGCGCTTGCCGGGGCCGATCTGGACCACTTCGCCCACCTGGGGCTTTTCCTTGGCGGTGTCGGGCAGAAGGATGCCACCGGCGGTTTTCTCCTCCGATTCGGACACCTTGATGAAGACGCGATCTCCGAGGGGTTTGACCGTGGAGACGCTGAGAGAAACGGCAGCCATGAATTGACGCGATGGATGGACGCGAAGGCAGCGACGGAAGACGACCGGGGCCGGCGCGTCGCTGGGACGGGGCGAGTTAGCACTCGCGCCCTTCGACTGCCAACCTAGGTGGCGCCTTCGCTGCGACGCCATCCCCGGGCTGTGCGGGTGACCGAACCCCGGGCCGCCAGGCACCCTGCAGTGGTAAGGTTGCGCGGCTTCAGACGGGTGGTTGGATCCCGCTGGCACCCCTCCTTCCCTCCTTACCTATGGCTGCTGCCGCTCCCGCCGTCCCTGGTACCAAAGGCACCGTGCGCCAGGTGATCGGCCCGGTCCTCGACGTTGAATTCCCTGCGGGCAAGCTGCCCAAGATCTTCAACGCCCTTCGGATCGAAGGCAAGAATTCGGCCGGCCAGCAGGTGGCCCTCACCGCCGAAGTGCAGCAGCTGCTGGGCGACCACCGGGTCCGCGCCGTGGCCATGAGCAGCACCGACGGCCTGGTGCGCGGCATGAGCGCCCTCGACACCGGCGCCCCCATCTCCGTGCCCGTGGGTGAGGCCACCCTGGGCCGCATCTTCAACGTGCTGGGTGAGCCCGTTGACGAGCAGGGTCCGGTCTCCACGACCATGACCGCCCCGATCCACCGCCAGGCTCCCAAGCTCACCGAGCTCGAGACCAAGCCCCGCGTCTTCGAGACCGGCATCAAGGTGATCGACCTTCTGGCCCCCTACCGCCAGGGCGGCAAGGTGGGTCTGTTCGGTGGCGCCGGCGTCGGCAAGACCGTGCTGATCCAGGAGCTGATCAACAACATCGCCAAGGAGCACGGCGGCGTCTCCGTGTTCGGCGGCGTGGGTGAGCGCACCCGCGAGGGCAACGACCTCTACGAAGAGTTCAAGGAGTCGGGCGTGATCAACGCCGGCGACCTCTCCAAGTCGAAGGTGGCGCTCTGCTACGGCCAGATGAACGAGCCCCCCGGCGCCCGGATGCGGGTGGGTCTGTCGGCCCTCACCATGGCCGAGCACTTCCGCGACGTGAACAAGCAGGACGTGCTGCTGTTCATCGACAACATCTTCCGCTTCGTGCAGGCCGGCTCTGAAGTGAGCGCCCTGCTGGGCCGCATGCCCTCGGCCGTGGGCTACCAGCCCACCCTCGGCACCGACGTGGGTGAGCTGCAGGAGCGCATCACCTCCACCCTGGAGGGTTCGATCACCTCGATCCAGGCCGTCTACGTCCCCGCCGACGACCTCACCGACCCGGCGCCCGCCACCACCTTCGCCCACCTCGACGCCACCACCGTGCTGAGCCGCGGTCTGGCCTCCAAGGGCATCTACCCGGCGGTGGATCCCCTCGATTCCACCAGCACCATGCTCCAGCCCGCCGTCGTGGGCGACGAGCACTACCGCACCGCCCGGGCCGTGCAGTCCACCCTGCAGCGCTACAAGGAACTGCAGGACATCATCGCGATTCTGGGTCTGGACGAACTCTCCGAGGACGACCGCCGCACGGTGGATCGGGCCCGCAAGATCGAGAAGTTCCTCTCCCAGCCGTTCTTCGTGGCCGAGATCTTCACCGGCCAGTCCGGTGAATACGTGAAGCTTGAGGACACCATCAAGGGCTTCAACATGATCCTCGCCGGCGAACTCGACGATCTGCCGGAAGCCGCCTTCTACCTGGTGGGCAACATCGACCAGGTGAGGGCGAAGGCCGCCAAGATCCTCGCCGCAGCCAAGTCCTGATCCGGGAAACCCCATGACCCTCACCCTGCGCGTCCTCGCCCCCGATCAGAGCGTCTTCGACGGCACCGCCGACGAAGTGATCCTGCCCGGCACCACCGGCCAGCTCGGCATCCTCACCGGCCACGTCTCCATGCTCACCGCCCTCGACAGCGGCGTGCTGCGGGTCCGGGAAGGCGCCAACTGGCAGTCGATCGCCCTGATGGGGGGCTTCGCCGAGGTGGTGGCCAATGAGGTCACCGTGCTCGTCAACGGTGCCGAGCTGGGCAGCAGCATCAACGCCGCCGCCGCCCAGAACGATTTCGAAGCGGCCAAGCAGGCCGCCGCGGCGCTGGAAGGCTCCGACCCCAGCCCCGAGAAGGTGAAGGCCCAGCAGGCCCTCGCCCGCGCCCGCGCCCGTCTCCAGGCCAGCACGGGCGCCTGATCGCGCCCCTGCGGACCGGGACGCCGCGGCCATGGGCAAGGGTCGGGAGCTGGGTCTGCAGCTGCGGGAGTGGATCGCCACCGGTACCGTCAGCCTGGACAATCCCCAGGTCCTCGCCAACCGCCTGATCGACGCCCTCGGGGCGGAGGAGAATCTGCGCGGGCCTGTCCGGGACCTGGCCTCCCAGCCCCTGCTGCAGCGGGTGCTGCAGCTCCAGGGTGGGCCGCAGCGCAGCGCCATCGCGGCCCTCAGCAGCCATCTGGCCGGGATCTATGCCCCGGCTGTGCTGGCCGAACTGCTCGACCTGCTCGAGGCCAGCTCCGGTGTGGCCTCCTCCAGGCCCGGCTCCGATGCGCTGGCTTCCGGCTCCCCTGTCACTGCCCCGACCACACCGCTGGGCTGGCTGGAGACCCTGCGGCCCCTCGGCCCGGGGCTGGCCCTGGCCGCCGCCTCGGCCCCGGTGCTGTTCTGGGCCGGTGGGGAGCTGGAGACGTGGTTCTTCGATCCCTGGGGCTGGAGCAGCGGCCTCGTGCTGGTGCTGGCCCTGGCCCTGCTCCAGGCCCTGGCCCTCGGCCCCCTGAAGCCCCTGCGTCGCCGCTGGCCCCTGACCCTCGAGGCGAGCGCTGACCCCCACCGCGCCTGGTGCTGGATCACCGCCCCCTGGATCCATGCCGCCAACGGCGAGGCCCTGCTCAACCTGGGGATCCTGGTGATCGTGCTGGGCCGTTCGCCGCTGCCCCTCTCCTCCCTGCTGCTGCGCTACGCGCTCGTCGCCCTGGCCACCACGGCGCCGGCGGTGCTGGTGGCCCGCCGGGCCCGGGTGCTGCGGCAGTGGGACGGCGCCTCCGGCCCCATCGCCGGCCTCATCGCCCTGGCCTGCACCCTCAGCCTCCTGCACTGGAAGGTCCACCCCTTCCCGGTCGGTGAGGTCGACTTCCCGGCCTGGGTGCTGCTGGTGGTGTACGGGGCACTGCAGCTCGGCTGGCAGCTGCCCCGCCGGGATCCCCAGGACACCAGCACCCCCCTGGCCCGGCTCCTCAGCAGCCCCTGGTGCTGGGGCACCGTGGCCGGCGTCGCCTGGGCCCTGGTGACCCGCGCCCAGGAACTGGGCAGGAGCCTGGGCTGGCTGGGCTGACGCCGGGTCCGTGCCCGTTCAGCCCGCCAGGGCGCGCATGTACTGCCCCCAGAGCTCGGCCACCAGGGCGCCGGAGGCGGCTTCGGCGGGGCGGTTGTCATCGTTGCCCATCCAGATGCCGGTGAGGATGCGGCTGGAGGGGGAGTAGCCCACGAACAGCACATCGACCCCGTTGTCGGTGGTGCCGGTCTTGCCGCGGGCATCGGCCACCACCCCGGCGGCGCGGCCGGTGCCGCCGCTCACCACCCCCCGTAGCAGGGCATCCATCTCGGCGGCCACCGCCGGTTCAAGCAGCTGCTGGGGGCGCTCGCCGATCGGTGTGGTGACGCCGGCGGCGGGACAGGTGGCCAGGGAGCGCACCGAGCCGCAGATGCCCAGGTCGTAGATGCGCGTCACGCCGTGCAGGGGCACCGAGCGGCCGCCGTTGGCCACCACGGCATAGGCCCGGGCGAGTTCGTAGAGGAAGGTCTCCTTGCCGCCCAGCACCATCGAGAAGCTCTCCTCCATCGGCGTGCTGATGCCCAGCTGGCGGGCCTTGGCCACCACCTTGTTCAGGCCGGCCTGCTGGGCCAGTCGCAGGGCCACCACGTTCTCGGAGCTGGCGAAGCCCGCCGCCACGCTGGTGCTGCCCCCCCCGTCCCGGCAGCCGGCCACGTAGGCCAGGGGGGCGCAGGAGACGGCATCGCCGGGTTTCGCCCCCGCCTCCAGGGCCGCCAGGAAGGCGAACAGCTTGAAGGTGGATCCGGGCTGACGCAGGGCCTGCACCCGATCGAAGCTCGAACGGCTGTAGTCGCCGCCGCCGACGTAGGCAAGGATCGCGCCGGTGGCGTAGTCGATCGAGATCATCGCGCCCTGGGTGAGCCCCGCCCGGCCCCCCGGCCCCTCGAGGAACGCCTTCAGCTGCTTCTGGGCGATGGCCTGCAGGCGCGGATCGATGCTGCTGATCACGGCGTAATTGCCCCGGGCCTCCGCACTGCTGAGGTCGAGGGCGAAGCGGCGCCCCTCCAGCTCGCCGATCACGTAGTCGCTGAAGAAGGGGTAGCTGGAATAGGTGGATTCGCGGCAGGCGGAGGGGTCGATGTTGAGCGGTCGGCGGCGGGCGTCGATCAGCGCCTGGTCGGAGAGATAGCCCTCGGCGTGCATCCGTCCCAGTACCAGGTCGCGGCGCTCCCGGCCCCAGGTGGGGTTCTCCCGGTTGCAGGGGCTGTAGCTGTTGGGGCTGGGCAGCAGGCCCACCAGGAATGCCGACTCCGCCACGTCCAGGGCGCTGGCCGATTTGCGGAAGTACAGCTGGGCCGCCTGCTCGAAGCCCTCCGCCCCCAGGCCCAGGTAGGCCCGGTCGAGGTACATCTTGAGGATGCGGTTCTTGCTGAAGCCCGCCTCCAGCTGCCAGGCCACCCACAGCTCCCGCAGCTTGCGGGCCACCGACACGTCGGTGCCCACGGCCGGGTAGACCATGCGGGCCACCTGCTGGGTGAGGCCGCTGCCGCCGCCGGTGCCCTGCACCAGGGAGCGCAGGGTGCCGAACAGGTCGATGCCGCTGTTCCAGCCGAAGCGCGAATCCTCGGAAGCGATCAGGGCCTGGCGCAGGTGCAGGGGGTAGTCGGCCAGGGTCGGCAGGGCCGTCGAGGAGCCCTCGGCCGCATCGATCTGGCGGCCGTCGGTGGAGAACACCTTCACCGGTCCGCTCACCGAGCGGATCGAGGAGCCGCCGGCAACGGTGGTGGCCAGCAGCAGGCCCCCCAGGGCCACGCCCGAGCCCACCAGGGCACCGATGGCGCCCCAGTGCACCAGTTGCCCCAGGGGGCTGCGGGGATGGCGGTACACCAGGGTGGGCGCCTCCCCCTTGAGCGGGGAGCCGAGCTGGAGCCGGTCCCCGTCCCGCAGGCGGAGGGCGCGGATGCGGCGATCGCGGTGGAACAGGCCGTTGGCGGAGCCGAAGTCCTCGCCCACGTAATCCCGATCACCGGGCCGTTCCTGCTCCACGATCGCGTGCACCCGGCTGACGCCGGTGGCGTCGGCCTGCAGCTCGCAGAGGGGATCCCGGCCGATCCGGTAGCGGCCCCCCTCCAGCGCCAGCCGACGGCGGTACTGGCCGCCGATCCAGAGCTCCAGCCAGGCGCCGTGGTGCCTCAGCCCCCCGAGGGCCGCCGTCAGGTCCCGGCGTCGCCCGCCCGCCGTTGGGGCGGTCAGGGCCCGCCAGAGGCCGGCCCAGCCGGCGGCTCCGGCCGGAGCCCCGGGGGATGCGGTGGCGGGTGCGGCGTCAACAGAGGTGGCAGGTGCGGCGCTGGGTGCGGTGCTGGGTGAAGTGCTGTCGCCCGGCGACGCCTGCTCCGTCGTCCCCACCATCGCCGGCCCGTCCGCCTTGCTCCCATACGCTACCCGCAGCGATCGGAGCGGCCGGCCAGGTGGAGCAACGCCGGGATCCATGGGCACCCTTCCGCATCTGGACCGCCCTGACCATCGGGGTGTACGCAGTGCGGGCCAGCTTCGCCGCCACCTGGGTGGGGGCGATCCCTGGCTGGGTGCTGCTGCTCCTGCTGCTGGTGGCCCTGCTGCTGGCCAGTTGGGCGCTGCTGTTCCCCGGGCGGGTCGTCCCCTGGCGGGAGGGGGAACCGGTGGGCTGGTGGGGCCGGTTCCTGGCCGATCGCCGGCTCGGCCGCCGCGGCGGTGCGGTGGACGATCCCTGATGGGCGCCCTTCCCCGCCTGGTGCTGCGTGACGATCCCGGCCGGAGCGTGCCGCTGGATCCCCGCACGGCCCTCTCCATCGGTCGGGATCCGGCCAGCGGCCTCTGCCTGGCCGAGGCCCGGGGCGTCTCCCGCCACCATGCCCTGGTGCGGGTGTCGCGCACCCGGCCGGGCCAGTGGCTGCTCTGCGACCTGGGCAGTGCCAACGGCACCTATCTCGAGGGGGCCCGACTCAAAGACTGCCGCCCCCTTTCCGACGGCGACGAGATCCGCCTGGGCCTGAACGGGCCGGTGCTCCAGTTCCGCGCCGGCTCCCCCAGCGCCCCCCCCGCGGCCCCTGCCGCTGCCACCCGCGGGCGGCCGGCGCCGGTGCCGACGGCGGTGGCCGGACGGCTCGATTTCGCCGGCCGTTCCCTGCCCCTTGATCGGATCCGCTCGGCCTACGTGCGCAGCCGCCGGCGCCATCCCCAGGCCTTCAGCTGGTGGCTGCTGCTCTGCCTGGGCGGGCTGCTGCTGCTCCCCTTTCCCTGGCTGTTCTGGCCGCTGCAGGTGGGGGCGCTGGCGGGCTGGATCGTGCTGGGCTCCCGCTGGGAGCATCTGCTGGAGGTGACGCTCCAGGACGGCCTGGCCTACCGGCACCGCTTCGACAGCCTGGCGACGGCCCTGGCCCACCGCAACGGCATCCGCCGGGCGATGGCGGCGGCGGCCCCGGCCGGGAGGCGGCCATGAACTGGATCCTGCCCGAGGGCGCCAGCCTCGGCTTCGAGGGGCTGGCCGCACCGCTGAGGATCGTCCGCGGCCTCGGGGGCGGCACCCAGGGCCAGGTGTACGAGGTGGAACTGGAGGGGGAGCGGCTGGCCCTGAAGTGGTACCTGCCGGCCTGCATCGCCCGCGACTCCGGCCTGGAGCGACGCCTGGCGGCCAGCATCCGGGCCACCGCACCGAACGACGCCTTCCTCTGGCCGATCGCCCTGCTGCGGGCCAGCCCCGCCAGCCGCCCCCTGATCCGCATCCGCGAGGAGAGCTTCGGCTATCTGATGCCCCTGCGTCCCGCCGCCTACGTGGGGGCCAGCGAGCATGCCGCCGGCCGGCTGGCGATCGGCCTGCGCCAGGTGCTGCGGGCCTGCTTCGGCCTGGCCGACGCTTTCCACGCCCTGCACCTGGCGGGCCTCTGTTACAAGGACGTCTCCCTGGGCAACCTCTTCCTGGAGCCCGGCGGCGGCGGCATCCTCATCTGCGACAACGACAACGTCGCGGTGGACGGGGCCGACCACGGCGCCGTGCTGGGCACCCCGGGCTTCATGGCCCCCGAGGTCCTGCTGGGGCAGGCCCGGCCCGGGGCCGACAGCGATCTCTTTTCCCTGGCGGTGCTGCTGTTCCGCCTGCTCACCCGCCACGATCCCCTCAAGGGCCAGATGGAGCTGGCCATCCGCTGCCTCGACGAGCCGGCCCGCCGGCGCCTCTGTGGCGAGGACCCGGTGTTCATCTTCGATCCGGTGGACGCCCGCAACCGGCCCGACCCGATCGAGCACGCGGCCGCCCTGATCACCTGGCCCATCTACCCCCGCCCCCTCCAGGCCCTGTTCGAGCAGACCTTCTGCCGCGGCATGAAGCAGCCCTCGCGCCGGGCCCTCACCGGCCAGTGGAAGCAGGAGCTGGCCCGCACCCTCGATCAACGCCGACTCTGCCCCGCCTGCGGCCAGGAGAACTTCCAGGCCGCCGGCGCACCGGCGCTGTGCTGGAGCTGCGGCAGCCCCCTGCCGGAGCCGATCACCCTGGCCCTGCCCCGGGGTTCGGTGCTGGCCGCCCCGGACAACGAGCTGCACCCCCACCACTTCGATGCCCTGGTCGGGGAGGATCTGCGCCGGCCGCTCGCCCGGGTGGTGGCCCATCCCCAGGACCCCCGTCGCCTGGGGCTGTGCAATCTCTCGGCCTCCGCCTGGAGCGCCGAGGCCGCCGATGGCCGCAGCTGGCCGGTGGGGCCTGGCGAGAGCTGTAGCCTCGCGGCACTCACTCGGATCCTCACCCCGGCAGGTCCGATCGCCGTGCAGCGCCCCATCCCGCCAGCCCCCGCCGCCTGAGAGATGCCGTTTCCCGACGTCAAGCTGGCCAACCGGCCGCTCCATTTCCTCTACCTCTGCGACTGCTCCGGCTCCATGGCCGCCTCGGGCAAGATGCAGGCCCTCAACCAGGCCATCCGCCAGTCGCTGCCGGGCATGGCGGCGGTCGCCCGGGACAACCCGGAGGCCCGGGTGCTGGTGCGGGCCGTGAGTTTCGCCGACCGTGCCGCCTGGCACATCGAGACCCCCACGCCGGTCGATCAGCTGGAGTGGCGCGATCTGCAGGCCGGAGGCATCACGGCGATGGGGGCCGCCCTGCAGCTGGTGGCGGCGGCACTCCAGACCCCGCCGATGGAGGTGCGCGCCCTGCCCCCGGTGCTGGTGCTGATCTCCGACGGCCAGCCCACCGATGACTTCGCCGGCGGCCTCGAGGCCCTGCTGCGGGTGCCCTGGGCCCAGAAGGCGGTGCGCCTGGCCATCGCCCTCGGCCACGACGCCGACCTGGAGGTGCTGCAGCGCTTCATCGGCAGCGAGCCGGCAACGGCGGGCCGTTCCCCCCGCCGACCGCTGCAGGCGGGTAATGCCACCTCCCTGGCCCAGTACATCCAGTGGGCCTCCACGGCGGTGGTGGGGGCCGCCTCGATGCCCGCCAGCCGGGTGAGCGAAACGCCCCTGGAGCCCGCGGCGGGCAACATCCCCCTGCCGGATCTGCCCCCCACCGTGCTCGATCCCACCGACGACGTCGGTCCCGTGGTGTGGTGAACCGCTGGGTGGCGCCGATCGGTGCCAGCCGGACCGGGGCCGCCCACCGCCGCGCCGGCCGGCCCTGCCAGGACGCCGTGCTCTGCCGTGAGCTGCGGGGCCTCGGGGGCCAGCCGGTGATGGTGATGGCGGTGGCCGACGGCCACGGCGGCCGCCGTTACCGGCGCAGCGAGGTGGGCAGTCGCCTGGCCTGCGAAACGGCCCTGGCCGCGGTGCAGGGCGCCCTGGCCACCAGGCCCCTGGACGGGGAGGAGGGCTGGCGCCGCTGGCTGGAGCGGGACCTGCCGGAGGCGATCCAGGCCGGCTGGCTGGAGGCGGTGGCGGCCCACTGGCAGAGCGATCCGGGGGAGGGCGGCTTCGAGGCCCTGCTCTACGGCAGCACCCTGGGCCTGGTGGTGATGACCCCCCGCTGGTGGGGCCACACCGGCCTGGGCGACTGGGATCTGGTGCGGGTGGAGGCGGACGGCCAGGCCCGGCTGCTGGAGGAGGAGAACGAGCCCACCGCCCTCGGGGAGGCCACCTGCAGCCTCTGCCAGCCCCGGGCCGCCTCCCTGTTCGCCCGCCGGGCTGGCCTGCATCCGCTCGATGGCGGGGCCGGTGACTTCGCCCTGCTGCTCTGCACCGACGGCATCCGCAAGTCCTGTGCCACCGACGGCGACTTCCTCACCCTGGCGGCCTGGCTGGCCCGCGGCGACGGCGAGGCGGACCCGGAGGCGGCCGGCACCCTGTCGGCGGCGCTGGACCGGATCAGCCGCGAGGGCAGCGGCGACGACGTGACCGTGGCGGTTGGTCGTCTCTGGAGCCCGGGCGGCGGGCTGCCACCTCCCCCGCCCCAGCCGCCGCCGCCCGTCGAACCGGCCCCACTCGTCGCTGCCCCGACGGCTCCCCAGGCGCCCTGCTCGCCGATGCCCGAGCCACCCCCTCCCCGGCGGCGACGGCCGGCGATCGGCCGGGCGGTGGCCATCGGCCTGGCCCTGGCCGGCGCCGGGGGGAGCTGGCTGGCCTGGCACTGGCCCCGCCTCCCGACAGCTCTGCCGGCGGTGCCCAGCTCCCCGGGGCTGCGGGCTGCCCGCCTCGCGGTGGAACGGCTCTGCGGCCAGCCGGCCACCATTCCTCTGGAGCTGCGCCGCCGCCGCGAGCTGTTCGTCGCCCTGCGCCAGGGCCGGCAGGATCCCGCCCCGCTGAAGGCCGCGGCCGCCGCCGATCCCCTCGCCGCCCTGATTGCCGCCGATCTCCCGGCGGTCGATCACCGCGACGGGACACTCCCGGCGGCCCAACCTGCTGCCGCCAGACCCCACCGCCCCTTGCGGACACTGGGTGCCTGCCCCGCCCTGCTGGAGGCCCTCGACCGGCAATGGGCCGTCACCCCGTCCGCCCCTACCCCCTGACCCCCATGGCCCTGCGTCTGCTGCTCGACTGCGCCGACCCCCTGGAGTGGGAGCGCTGGCTGCCCAGCGGCCTTTTCCAGGGCATCACCACCAACCCGACCCTGCTGCGGCGGGCCGGCCAGCCCTGCCGCCTCGATCACCTGGCGCAGCTGAGCGCCCGCGCCGCGGCCCTCGGCTGCCGGGAGATCCATCTGCAGACCTGGGGCGGGAATGCCGAGCAGCAGCTGGCGAACGGCCGGGCCCTGGCCGCCCTCGATCCCCAGCGGGTGTTCGTGAAGGTGCCGATCACCCGCCAGGGTGCCGCGGTGGCGCGCGACCTGATCGCCGAGGGCGTCCCGGTCACCTTCACGGCCTGCTACGAGGTGGCCCAAGTGCTGGTGGCCGCTGCCCTCGGGGCCGATGGCATCGCCGCCTACCTGGGGCGGATCAGCGATCTGGGCCGGGATGGCCACGGCGAACTGATCGCCATGCAGCGGGCCCTGGAGGGGGTGGGATCCGGCACGCGGCTGCTGGTGGCCAGCCTGCGCCAGCCGCAGGATCTGGCCCGGCTGGCCGCCGCCGGTCTGGCGCACCACACGATCAGCCCGGCGATCGCCTCCAGCCTTTTCGGCAGCCCGGAGACGGCCGCGGCCGCCGAGGGCTTCGAGCGAGACGCTGCCGGGACCTGAGGCCCGGGGATCAGGCGGTCCCGCAGAAGGTGACGTCGGGGAACTTGAGCTTGGCTTCCTCGAGGGATTTGCCGCGCCCTTCCTCCTGCCAGTAGTTGATCACCTCGGTGGCCTTGTTGAGGATCTCGACCCGCTCGTTGTCGGTGATCCAGCTCTTGGCCTCGAGCTCGCCCTTGAGGGTTTCCCAGGCGTCTTCCCGGGGCCAGAAGAAGTAGGCGGTGAGGGGGCTGGGCCCGCCGCCGACGATCTGATCCACCGCCAGGGCGACGTTGTCGGGGAGCCAGAGGATCTTCACCAGGAAGCGGCCCTCATCGGCCTTGGGGGTGTAGCCCGAAGGAACCCCGTCCTCGTCGATGGTGGCGGTGGCCAGGGCGGCACTGCCGCCGCGCAGCACCGGACGCCCTTCGGTCGTGTCGGCTGCGATGGCCGCCGGGATGGCGCTCAGGGCAGCGGCCTCGGCACTCTCAGGGGCTGTCACGGTTTCGGCGCTCAAGGAGAAACGGCAATTGCCTAACCTACCAGCCGATTCGCAGCAACCCCACTGGCCGCCTCCGCCGCCCCCCGCGCCGTCCTCCTCTTCGATATCGACGGCGTGATCAGGGATGTGGCGGGCAGCTACCGGCGCGCCATCGTCGAGACCGTCCGCCATTTCAGCGGCTGGGCCCCGGAGAGCGCCGTGATCGACGCCCTCAAGGGGGAGGGCTGCTGGAACAACGACTGGCAGGCCTCGATGGAGCTGCTGCGTCGCCACGGCACCGATCCCCTGCCCGCCTGGGAGCGCCTGGTGGCGGTGTTCAGCGACCACTACTTCGGCGGCGATCCGGAGGGGGACCCCGCCCTCTGGCGCGGCTTCATCGGCAGCGAGCCCCTGCTGGTGGACGGCCCCTTCTTCGCTGCCCTCAGCGACCGGGGGATCGCCTGGGGCTTCGTCAGCGGCGCCGAGCCCCCCTCCGCCCGCTTCGTGCTGGAGCAGCGGCTGGAGCTGGTGGCGCCGCCCCTGGTGGCCATGGGCCAGGCCCCCGACAAGCCCGACCCCACCGGCCTGCTGGCCCTGGCGGCCACCCTGGCCCGTGGGCCCCTTGGGGCCGGGGCCCCGCCCGTGGCCTACCTGGGCGACACCGTGGCCGACGTGGAGACGGTGCGCCGGGCCCGCGCCCGGGTGCCCGGCCAGCGCTTCGAGGCCCTGGCCGTGGCGCCGCCCCACCTGCAGCAGGCCGGCCGGGAGGCCGAGCGGCAGCGCTACGAGGCCCAGTTGCGCCAGGCGGGGGCCGACCGCCTCCTGGGTTCCACCCGCCAGGTGCTGGAGCTGTTCAGCGTTCCATCGCCGCCGGAGCCTTGAGGGCGGCGGCGGTGAGCACCTCGTGGCCGTGGTCGGTGACGGCCACGTCATCCTCGATGCGGATGCCGATCCCCTTCCAGCGCTCCTCGATGGCGGGCTGGCCCTCGGGCACCGCCAGCCGGTCGCTGATGTAGAGGCCGGGTTCCACCGTAAGCACCATGCCAGCCTCGAGAGCCACGTGGTGCTCGCCGAGCCGGTAGGCGCCCACGTCGTGGACATCGAGCCCCAGCCAGTGGCCGGTGCGGTGCATGTAGAGATGGCGGTAGGCCCCCTGCTCGATCAGCCCGTCCACCGCGCCGTTCAGCAGGCCCAGCTCCACCAGCCCCTCCACCAGCACCCGCACGGCGGTGTCGTGGACCGCTTCGGCGGTCTGGCCCGGGGCCACCGCCGCCACCGCCGCCTCCTGGGCGGCCAGCACCAGCTCGTAGAGGGCCCGCTGCTCACCGCTGAAGCGCCCATTGACCGGGAAGGTGCGGGTGATATCGCCGTTGTAGTAATCGCCGAGGCTGCAGCCGGCATCGATCAGCAGCAGGTCGCCGTCCCGCAGCCGGTCGGCGTTGGCGGTGTAGTGCAGAACGCAGGCGTTGTCGCCCCCGGCCACGATGGATCCGTAGGCAGGCCCGCGCGCTCCCTGCTCCAGAAAGTGCTGCTCGATCACGGCCTGCACCTGCCGTTCGCTGAGGCCGGGCCGGGCCACCTGCCGGGCCAGTTCATGGGCCTCGGCGGAGATGCGGGCGGCCTCCCGCAGCCGGGCCAGTTCCTCGGGTTCCTTGCGCAGCCGCAGCTCGTGGAGCAGGGGGCAGGGGGCCACCAGTCCGAGGGCGGCCTTGCCGCTGCGGGGGGCCCGATCCAGCTGGCGCCCCCAGGCGGCCAGCACCAGGGGCTCCACCAGGGGATGGCGGCCCACCCGGAAGGCGATCCCCTCGGCACCATCGAGGTACTCCGGCAGCCGCTCGGCCAGCTCGCTGCGGGGATGGGCCACATCGGCGCCGAACGTGCTGACGGCCCCGTCGCAGCCCCAGCGGAAGCCGTTCCAGACCTCGGCCCCCGGATCCTTCGCCTCGACGAACAGCACGAAGGGGGTCTCGGGCCGGTGGGGCAGGAACAGGGCCACGGCACCGGGCTCGTCGAAGCCGGTGAGGTACCAGAAATCGCTGTTCTGGCGGAAGCTGTGCTCCACGTCGGCGTGGTGGGTCACCAGCGCCGCCCCCGGGATCACCGCGGCCGCGCCGCCCAGCTGCTGCAGAAACCGCTGGCGACGGCGGGCCAGCAGGGCGAGGTCGATCGGGGGGGTCGGGGGCATCGAAGCGAAGGGGTGGACAGCGAGAAGATGGCACAGCCGATTAAATACACGTGATCCCCCCGAACCTGAACGTGCCGATCCTGTCTGTTGCGATCAGCCGCGGATGAACGATTTCCTGCTCCTGGTGCTGGCGGTGGTCGGGATGCTGATGGGGTCCTTCCTGTGTTCGGGGGTGGAGGCGGCCCTGCTCACCGTCAATCCGGTGAAGGTGCATGAACTGGCGAGCCGCCCCCGGCCGGTGGCGGGGGCCCGGCGACTGGAGAGCCTGCGTCAGCGCCTGGGCCGCACCCTGGCGGTGCTGGTGATCGCCAACAACATCTTCAACATCTTCGGCAGCCTGATGGTGGGCGGCTTCGCCAGCGTCGTCTTTGCCCGTTATGGCGTCAGCGGCCCGGCCCTGCCCCTGTTCTCGGTCGCCCTCACCGTGCTGGTGATCCTGCTGGGGGAGATCCTGCCCAAGGCGGTCGGCAGCAAGCTGGCCCTGCCGGTGGCCCTCGCCACGGCCCCAGCCCTGGGGGTGATCACCCGGCTGATGCTGCCCCTGGTGCTGCTGCTGGAGCGGATCCTGCCGGCGATCACGGCCGAGAACGAGATCAGCACCGACGAGGAGGAGATCCGCCTGCTGGCCCGGCTGGGTTCCCAGAAGGGCCAGATCGAGGCCGACGAGGCCGCCATGATCGCCAAGGTGTTCCAGCTCAACGACCTCACCGCCCGGGACCTGATGCTGCCCCGGGTCTCGGCCCCCACCCTGGCGGGCCACCAGAGCCTCGATGAGCAGCGCTCCACCCTGCTGCGCCACACCACCGCCTGGTGGGTGGTGCTGGGGGAGGAGGTGGACGAGGTGCTGGGGGTGGCCAGCCGCGAGCAGCTGCTCACCGCCCTGGTGGAGGGACGGGGGGCCAGCCAAGCCGCCGATCTCTGCGAACCTGTGGAGTTCGTGCCGGAGATGATCCGGGCCGACCGGCTGCTCACCAGCTTCCGCCGCAACGGCTCCGGGGTGCGGGTGGTGGTCGATGAATTCGGCGGCTTCGTGGGGGTGATCGGGCCCGAGGCCGTGCTGGCCGTGCTGGCCGGCTGGTGGCGCCGGCCCGCCTCCGCCGCCGAGACCGCCCCATGACGACGGCGGCACCGGCAGCGGCGCTCGACGCCCCCCCCGCCGCCGAGCGCTGCCGGCAGTTGCTGGCCCGCTGGCGCGCCGAGCTGGTGCTCAGCGGCCGGGAGCAGGCGGCCCTGGCCCCGGAGCTGGCCAGCCTCGACCGCCAGCTGGAGCGCCTGCGCCTGTGCCGGCCGCGGGTGGCGGTGTTCGGCCGGGTGGGGGTGGGCAAGTCGAGCCTGCTCAATGCCCTGCTCGGTGAGGACCACTTCGCCACCGACGTGGCCCATGGCTGCACCCGCCGCCAGCAGCAGCGGGCCTGGGGCCAGCCCGTGGCCGGCCTGGAGGGGGTCGACCTGGTGGACACCCCCGGCATCGACGAGATCGCCGCCGCCGCCCGCTCCCGCCTGGCGGCCCGGGTGGCGGTGGGCGCCGACCTGGTGCTGCTGGTGATCGACAGCGACCTCACGGTGATGGACGCCCAGGCCCTGGACGACCTGCTGGCCTCCGGCAAGCCCCTGCTGCTGGTGCTCAACCGCAGCGACTGCTGGCCGGAGGCCGAGCGGGACGCCCTGATCGCCAGCATCGGCCGGCGCCTGCCGCCGGGGGCGCGCCAGCTGCGGCCCCTGCCGGTGGCGGCCGCCCCCCGGGCGGCCCGCCTGCGCCCCGATGGCCGCGTGCGCAGCGAAGCGGCCCCGCCCCGGGTGGAGCCCCTGCGCCGGGAGCTCACCGGCCTGCTGGAGCGCCATGGGGAGCTGCTGCTGGCCCTCAACGCCCTGCGGGCCGCCGACCGCTTCAGCCAGGCCCTGCACCGCTGCCGGTTGCGCCACGGCCGCCGCCAGGCCCAGGGCCTGATCGGCCGCTTCGCGGCCCTCAAGGCCACGGGGGTGGCGGCCAACCCCCTGCTGCTGCTCGATCTGGCCGGTGGTCTGGCCTGCGACAGCGCCCTGGTGGTGCAGCTCTGCCAGCTGTACGGCCTGCCGATGACCCGCAGCGGTGCCCGCACCCTGCTGGCCCGTCTGGGCGGCCACAACGCCATGCTCGGGGGCGCCCAGCTGGGCCTGCAGCTGCTGCTGGGCGGCCTGCGCCAGCTGCTGCTGCTGGCGGCGCCCCTGAGCGGCGGGCTGAGCCTGGCGCCGGCGGCGCCGGTGGCCCTGGCCCAGGCGGCCCTGGCGGTCCACACCACCCGGCGCACGGGCCGGCTGGCCGCCGCCGAACTGCTGCGCAGCACCACCGCCGCGGGCCAGCCGGGGGCCCTGCTGCGCCGGCTGGTGCGGCAGGATCCGGAAACCCGGCGCTGGCTGAGCGAATGGCAGCAGCAGGGGGCGGAGGGGACCGCCGGCGGCGGCCTGCAGCCGTGACGACCGCCAGCGGTGACCCCCCGTTGACCCGTCTCGCCCTGTTCGGCACCAGCGCCGATCCCCCCACCCGCGGCCACCGGGCCCTGCTGGAGGGGCTGCTGGGCCTGTTCCCCCAGGTGCTCACCTGGGCCAGCGACAACCCCCTCAAGCAGCATGGCGCCCCCCTGGAGGTGCGCACGGCCCTGCTGGGCGCCCTGGTGGCCGCCATCGACGACCCGCGTCTCAGCCTGGAGCAGGACCTCAGCAGCCCCTGGGCGGTGGAGACCCTGGAGCGGGCCCGGGCCCGCTGGCCCGAGCGGGAGCTGGTCTTCGTGGTGGGCAGCGACCTGGCGGGCCAGATCCACCGCTGGAGGCGGGCCGAGGAGCTGCTGCGGAGCTGCCGGCTCGGCATCGCCCGCCGCCAGGGCTGGCCGCTGCAGGCGGCGGATCTGGAGCGGCTGCGGGGGCTGGGGGCGGCGGTCGACCTGCTGCCCCTGGCGATCCCCCCCAGCGCCAGTTCCCGGGTCCGGGCCCAGCCCGATCCGGCCCAGGTACCGTCCGAACTCTGGCCGGTGCTGCTGCAGCACAATCTCTACGGCCTCTCCGAGCCCTGATGCGCCTCGCCCTGGCCCAGCTCAATCCCCTGGTGGGCGACCTGGAAGGCAACGGCCACCGGATCCTGGCGGCCGCCGAGCGGGCCCGCGCCGGCGGCGCCGACCTGCTGCTCACCCCCGAGCTGTCGCTGTGGGGCTACCCGCCCCGGGACCTGCTGCTGCGCCCCGCCCTGATCCAGCGCCAGGGGCGGGTCCTTGCGTCCCTGGTGGCCGCCTGCCCGGACGGACTGGCCCTTCTGGTGGGGGTGGCCGAGCCGGTGGCCGGCCGGCGCCAGCCGGGACTGCACAACGCCCTGGCCCTGGTGGAGCGGGGTGGCTGGCGGATCGTCTGCCGCAAGCGCCTGCTGCCCAGTTACGACGTCTTCGACGAACGCCGCTACTTCCTGCCCGGCGACGCCCCGGCGGTGCTGGAGCTGGAGGCGGGAGGCCGCTCCTGGCGCCTGGGGCTGACCATCTGCGAGGACCTCTGGGTGGAGGAGAACCTCCGCAGCCGCTGGCCGGACGCGGTGGATCCGATCGCCGATCTGGCGCCCGGCCGGATCGACCTGCTGCTCAACCTCTCCGCCTCCCCCTTCGGCCGCGGCAAGGGGGAGGTGCGCCAGGGGCTGGCGGCGCGGGCGGCGGCCCGGCTGGCGGCGCCGGTGGTCTACCTCAACCAGGTGGGTGGCAACGACGAACTGGTGTTTGACGGGGCCAGCTTCGTGGTGGATCGGGCCGGCCGGCCCCTGCTGCGGCTGGCCTGCGCCGCCGAGGACCTGGCCCTCTGGCCGGCGGATCCGACGCCGGCCGCCGGTGCAGAGCCTGCCCCCGCGCCGGCCGCAGCGGCGCCGCCGGACCCCTGGGAGCAGCTGCTGCGGGTGCTGGTGCTGGGGGTGCGGGACTACGCGGCCAAGTGCGGTTTCCAGCGGGCCCTGCTGGGGCTGAGCGGCGGCATCGATTCGGCCCTGGTGGCGGTGATCGCCGCCGCGGCCCTAGGCCCCGACCAGGTGGAGGTGCTGCGCATGCCCTCCCCCTTCAGCTCGGCCGGTTCCCTCGGCGATGCCGACGACCTGGCCCGGCGGCTCGGGCTGGCCACCGCCACCCTGCCGATCGCGCCGTTGATGGAGGCCTTCGCCGCCGCCCTTCCCCCCGCCCTGGGGGCGCCCCCGGCCGGGGTCACCGAGGAGAACCTGCAGTCCCGGATCCGCGGCACGCTGCTGATGGCGGTGGCCAACCAGAAGGGGGGCCTGCTGCTCTCCACCGGCAACAAATCGGAGCTGGCGGTGGGCTACTGCACCCTCTACGGCGACATGAACGGCGGACTGTCGGTGATCGGCGACCTCTACAAGACCACCGTCTTCGGCCTCTGCGAGTGGCTGGATGGCGAGGCCTCCGGCCCCTGCCGGGCCGCCCTGGGCCTGCCGTCCGACGGCGAGCTGATCGGCGCGGCGATCCGCACCAAGCCCCCCAGCGCCGAACTGCGTCCCGACCAGCGCGACAGCGATTCCCTGCCCGACTACGGGGTGCTCGACCCCCTGCTGAAGGCCTCGATCGAGGAGCTGCGCACCCCGGAGGAACTGGTGGCCGAGGGGGCCGATCCGGCCCTGGTGGCCCGGGTGGCCGGGCTGCTGCGGCGGGCCGAGTTCAAGCGGCGCCAGGCGGCTCCGGTGCTCAAGGTGAGCGACCGGGCCTTCGGCACCGGCTGGCGGATGCCCATCGCCTCGGCCTAGGGTTTGGCCACGATCGCCTCCGGGCGGCAATCCTTCCTGCCCCATGCCAGCTCCCGGCCCGGCACCCCTGGCCTCCCCGATGGCGAGCATCGGTGTGCCCACGGAGATCAAGCGCGACGAACAGCGGGTGGCCCTCACCCCCGACGGCGTCCATGAGCTGGTGTCCCAGGGCATGGAGGTGCGCGTCCAGGAGGGGGCGGGCCTGGGGGCCGGCATCAGCGACGACGACTACCGCGCCTCCGGGGCGCGCATCGTCAGCTGCGAGGAGGCCTGGGCCGCCCACCTGGTGGTGAAGGTCAAGGAACCGCAGCCGCAGGAGTTCGCCTTCCTGCGCAGCGATCTGGTGCTGTTCACCTACCTGCACCTGGCGGCCTACCCCGAGGTGGGCAAGGCCCTGCTGGAGGCTGGCACCACGGCGGTGGCCTACGAAACCGTGCAGCTGGAGGACGGCAGCCTGCCGCTGCTGGCCCCGATGAGTGAGGTGGCCGGCCGGCTGGCGGCCCAGGTGGGGGCCCACCTGCTGGAGAAGCCCCACGGCGGGCGGGGCGTGCTGATGGGGGGCTGCACCGGCGTGCGGCCGGCGCGGGTGGTGGTGCTGGGGGCCGGCACCGTGGGCTGGAACGCGGCCCGCATCGCCGCGGCCATGGATGCGGAGGTGTTCCTGCTGGATCGCTCCCCCCACCGCCTGCGGGGCCTGGAATCCGACCGACGCGGCCGCATGACCAGCCTGGTGAGCAGCCGCAGCCTGATCGAGCGGCTGGTGCCGGGGACCGACCTGCTGATCGGCGCCGTGCTCCTCCCAGGCGGACGGGCCCCCACCCTGGTGAGCGAGGAGCTGGTGCAGCGGATGCGGCCCGGGTCGGTGATCGTGGATGTGGCCATCGACCAGGGCGGCTGCATCGCCACCAGCCGCGAGACCACCCACACCGATCCGGTGGTCACCATCCACGGGGTGCAGCATTACGCCGTGGGCAACATGCCCGGCGCCGTGCCCTTCACCTCCACCGAGGCGCTGGTGAGTGTCACGCTCCCCTACATCCTGGTGATGGCCGGACGGGGCCTGCTGGAAGCGGTCACCGACCGGCCCGAACTTCTCTCCGGCCTGAACACCGTGGACGGGGCCGTGTGCCATCCCGGGGTGGCCAAGGCCCTGGGGGTGGCGCCGCGCCATCCGATGGCCTGCCTGCGCTGAGCCAGCGCCCGCAGCGCCGGCCGTCGGTTCAGGCTTCGGTTCAGAGGGTGGCGCGGAAGATCACCGAGGCGGGCTGGCCGCTGAGGGGATCGAGCGGTTCGCGCAGCTCCCGGACCACCAGGCCATGGCGCTGGAAAAGCCGCACCCAGGATTCCAGGGTCCGGAAGAACCAGGGCGCCGGCGTGCGGAAGGCCGGGGAGAACCCGGCCCAGGAGCCCTCCCGCCAGCCGTCCTCGTAGGGATGGTCGGTGCAGATCAGCATCGGGTGCAGCGTCTGGACGAGGACGCTGCCGTCGGGCGCCAGCAGGGCCGGCAGGGCCGCGAACAGCTCGTCGAGGCTGCGATCCCCGAGCAGGGAGAAGTTGGCCACCACCACGTCGAAGCGCTCGTTCAGGCTGCCGGTGCCGATCTGCTGGTGGGAAAGTGTCCGGAAGCGTGCGCCATCCGGTGCGTCTTCGGCAGCGATGGTGGTGAGCTCGGCCACCGCGTCGGTGCCGAGCACCGCGATGCCCTGGCGGGCGCAGTGGTGGGTCAGCCAGCCCTCGCCGCAACCCAGATCCAGCAGGGTGGCGGGCGCGCAGTCGTTGATCGCCTCCAGGATCGCCCCGTTGGTCACCCTCACGCGACTGAGGATCTCGCCGCGGCGCACGGCCCGGGTCCAGGTGGCGGCATTGACGACCCAGGATGCCTGGATGTGCTCCTCCATGAACGCCAGCGCCGGTTCCGTCACGGATGCGGCGTCATCGCCGGCGTCAAGGGGAAGGAGCATGGGCGCGGTCGGAAACGACGCGGAATGGGTGGGCTGATCGTGACTGGCGGCTCAGCGGAAGCGACGGCCAGGGTCGGTGAGCCATGGGAGCCTGCCGACGGCATCCTCCGGGTCGATGAGAAGCGTAGTCAGCCCTGATCCGGCCTGTCGTCGCCATCCTGTAGTCGCGCGGCTCAGGCCGCCGGCTCCGCCAGCAGGCCGGTGAGATCCTCGCTGCCGAACACCTGGCGATAGGCGGCCGTGCTGGTGCACAGAACCACCGGCACCGCCACCAGCAGCCCCACGAAGCAGGCCAGCAGGCCCACCAGCACGATGGCGAATTCCACCAGGGCCAGCAGCAGCACCGAACCCCACTGGGGATCGAGCAGGGTGCGGCCCCGGGTGATGGCGTCGATCGGTCCGCGGCCCTCCAGCAGGGCGATCTGGGCCATGAACTTCTGGTTCACCGCCAGGTAGATCAGCAGCGTGAAGGCCGCCAGGAACGGAAGCACGGCCAGGATCTGGTTGAGCTGGGCGGCGGCGACCCCCACCAGGGCCCCCACCATCAGGATCGCGATCATCAGGATCCCCAGCGCCAGGCCGTTGCGGAACAGGCGCCAGCTGGCCGGCCCATCCCAGCGGGTGAAGGTGCCCATGGTCGGCTTTCCGCCGGAGAGGGCGCTCCAGGCGCCACGGACCAGGCCCGTGGTGCTCCAGAGGCTCACCAGCACGCTCAGGATCGAGCCCACCACCAGCCGGACCACCTGCACCGTCGTCACCACGGCGGCTTCGTCCGGCTTCACCTCGCCCTGGATCAGGGAGCAGACGCTGCTCAGCACACCCGCCAGCAGGGTGAAGCCGATGAACACCAAGGGGGCCCGGGTGAAGGCCTGCCAGCCCTGCTTCACGGCCTCGATCACCTTCAGGGAGGATCCGCCGCTGGGATCCTGCATCAGAGACTCGGCCATGGCTCGGGGGGAGTTGCCGGGAGATTAGGCAGCGTCCGACGGGCGGCCACCCCATCGGTGCGAAGCGTTGCATCCGGCGCCACCGCGGTGGATCGGCGATCAACCCGGATCCAGGAACTTCAGCGCCGCCTGGGTGCGGTTGCTCACCTGCAGTTTCTGAAAGATGGTGTGCAGATACACCCGTACCGTCCCGGTGCCCAGGCCGAGGCTGGAGGCGATCTGGCGGTTGGTCAGACCACCGGCCATGGCCGCCAGCACCTCCCGCTCCCGTGGTGTCAGCAGCGCCAGGGGGGCCTCCGGTGGGCCGGCGGCGGCAGGGGTGTCCCGGGTGCGCAGGGCCCGGGTGGCGGAGCGGTCCCACCAGCTGGCCCCCTGTTCGACGCTGGTCAGGGCCGTTTCCAGGTGCGCGAAGGCCTCCGCCTTGTGGAGATAGCCGCTGGCGCCGGCGTCCCACAGCCGCTGCACCCAGCGACTGTCGTCCTGGCTGGTGAGAACCAGCACGGGCAGGTCGAAGCCGGCGCTGATCCGCCGGCAGGTCTCCAGGCCCCCCAGCCCGGGCAGGCCGATGTCGAGCACCACCACATCCGCCGGAGTCGCCGCCAGGGCCTCCAGGCCCTGCTCGCCGTCGCTCACCGAACGGACGGCGGCGACCGCCGGCAGGCGCAGCAGGAACGCCTCGATCCCCACCCGGAACGCCTCGTCGTCCTCGATCAGCAGCACCCGCATCAGGCTGGCGGTTCCTCAAGCGGCAGGCGCACCTCGATGCTGGCCCCTCCGGCGGGCAGGTTGCTGGCCCGGATGCGGCCCCCATGGGCTTCGGTGATCTGGCGGGAGAGGTAGAGGCCCAGTCCGCTGCCCCGCTGCTCCGGATCGCTCTGGTAGAAGCGCTCGAACAGATGGGGCAGGCTCGTTTCGGGGAAGCCCTGGCCCCGGTCGCTGACGGTCACCACCGCCTGGCCCTGCTGCCGCTGCAGGTCGACCCAGACGCGCTCGCCCCGAAGGCTGTGGTTGATGGCATTGAGCAGCAGGTTCTCCAGCAGCCGCCGCAGGCCGCCGGGATCCCCCGGCAGGGTGAGGCGGCCTGGGCCGGTGGGTTGGCGCTGGATCAGGGTCACCTCCCGCTCGCGGGCGATCGGACCCACGGCCTCGATCGCCTCGGCGGCGAGGCGCCCCAGGTCGCAGCTTTCCTGTTGCAGCCAGAGGCCCTCCTGGTCGGCGCGGAACAGCCGCAGCAGGTCCTCGATCAGCCGCAGGCTCCGCTCCTGGCTGGCGAGGATGGCGCCGGTGCCGCGCTCCAGCAGGCTCCCGGAGCCCGGTCCGGCCTCCAGGGCCATCATCCGGGCCGTGGCGATCGTGCCCAGCACGGGGGTCTTGAGGTCGTGGGCGAGGGTGGCGATCATGTCCCGGCGCAGGTCCGCCTGGGCCAGCCGCACCTCCAGGTCCACCTGCTGCCGCAGCAGGTGGCGGTTGTGCAGGCACAGGAAGGTGGTCACGGTCAGGGCCAGGCAGACCAGCAGGCGATCCACCAGCACCGCCCTCCACTCGGGATCCGGCTCCGGCGCCACCAGGTTCACCAGGGTCAGCCCGCAGCAGAGCGCCAGGAAGGCGAGGGCGTCGCGGCGGTCGCGCTGGGGGGCCCCGATCACCAGCGGGATGACGTAGAGGTAGCCGAAGACGATGTGGGGCGGCGTGGCCAGCTCCAGCAGCAGGATCAGGCAGGTGAGTGCCCAGGGCGGCCCCGGGGATCGGGCCAGCCTGCGCAGGCGGCCCGTCTCGCCGGCCGGGCTGGTGTTGTTCATGGCTCCTCGGCGGGGCCCGGCGCCGTGGTGTCGGAGATCAGGTGCAGATCGATGCTCAGCCCCCGCAGCTGCTGCTGCAGCCGTTCCGAGATCGGCCGGCGCAGCAGCACCTGCCAGCGGGAGCGCAGCGTCTGCCCCAGCACGATCTGGCTGATGCGCCGCTCGCGGGCCACCCGGGCGATGGTGCCCAGCACGTCGCTGCTGTCGATGCGCAGGAAGGTGCCCCCCACGTCCTCGCACAGGGTGGCGCAGGCTTCGAGCCGCAGGGTCTCCTCCTTGCTGAGGAAGCGGCCGGGATCCTGGATGGTGAGGGCCAGCAGCGGCGCGTCCATGGTGCTGGCCAGGCGGGCGGCGCGGCGCAGCAGCCGGGTCGCGCTCGGATAGGCCGACACGCACACCATCACCCGCTCCCGCAGGCCCGCCGCCGTGGGCTCCTCCTCCTCCACCCGGTCGGCCACCTCCCGCAGCGACAGCTCCCGCAGGGCCACCAGGTGGCGGCGCTGGAAGAAGTTGGCCAGGGCCTGGGGGACTTTCTCCGGGGCGTAGACCTTGCCCTCCCGCAGCCGCTCCTGGAGGGTCTCGGGGGTGACGTCCACCAGCACCACCTCGTCGGCTTGCTCCAGCACCCGGTTGGGGATCCGCTCGCGCACCACCACTCCGGTGAGCTCGGCCACCAGATCGTTGAGGCTCTCCAGGTGCTGGATGTTGAGGGTGGAGTACACGTCCAGACCGGAGAGCAGCAGGGCCTCCACGTCCTGCCAGCGCTTGCGGCGCTCGCTGCCCGGGATGTTGGTGTGGGCCAGCTCGTCGACCAGCACCAGCTGGGGGCGGCGCTCCAGTACGGCGGCCACGTCCAGTTCCTCCAGGGTCACCCCTTGGTAGAGCAGGCGCTTGCGGGGCACCTGCTCCATCCCTTCGGCCTGGCGGATCGTTTCCTGGCGGCCGTGGGTCTCGAGCAGGCCGATCACCACGTCGGTGCCCTCCTTGAGCAGCTCACGGCCCTCCTGGAGCATGCGGCAGGTCTTGCCAACGCCCGGGGCCATGCCGATGAACACCTTGTGGCGGCCCCGGCCGCGGCTGGAGCGGATCAAGGCACCAGCTCGTCCAGGGCGACGTTGAAGGCCAGCACGTTCACCAGCGGCGGCCGCGCCAGACCGAGCAGCGGCCGGTGGCTGTGGCGCTCCAGCAGGGCCTCCAGGCGGTCGGGCGGCAGCTGGCGGGCGGCGGCGATCCGCGGCAGCTGCTGCCGGGCCGCCGCCAGGCTGATGTCGGGGTCGAGGCCCGACCCGGAGCTGGTGAGCAGATCGGCGGCCACGCTGCCCACGCCTCGTTCGGACCAGACGACGACCTCCGCCGCGACCCGCTGGGCCAGGGCGGGGTTGCCGGGGGCCAGGTTGCTGGGGCCCGAGCTGGGGGGATCGCCGCTGCCGTAGGCCACGGCGCTGGGCCGGCCCCGCAGGTAGCGATCGCCCGCGAAGGCCTGCCCGATCAGGGCCGAGCCCACCACGCGCCCATCGACGCGCACCAGGCTCCCTTCGGCCTGCCGGGGGGCGGCGATGCGGGCCAGACCCAGCATCGGCACGGTGATCACCACGACGGTGAGCAGCCAGAGCACCAAGGTGAGGCGCAGGCCCTGGCCGAGGCGGGAAAGGGCGTTCATCAGAATTTCTCCGGGCGGACCATGGCGGTGAATAGAAAGGCCGAGAGGGCCAGGGTGACGCTGATCAGCAGGGCCAGGGCATGGCTCTGCAGGCTGTCCAGGCGGCCCCGCTGCAGGGGGGCGAGCACCACGGTGCCGACGGCGAGCAGCAGGGGCAGCCAGAACAGCGGTCGCTTGATCAGATCCATCGGGAAGGGGGCGGAGCGGTGGACGGGGGGTGCTGAGCGGATGGTGGGAGGGGCGCGGGCCCGGTGGGCTCAGAGGAGCCCCAGGGCGCCGATCGCCAGATCGATCGCCTTGATGCCCACGAACGGGGTGATCACGCCGCCCAGGCCGTAGAGCAGCAGGTTGCGCTGCAGCAGCTGGTCGGCGCTGAGGGGCCGGAACTCCACCCCCTTCAGGGCCAGGGGCACCAGGGCCGGGATGATCAGGGCGTTGAACACCATCGCCGAGAGGATCGCCGACTGGGGACTGGCCAGCCCCATCAGGTTGAGGGGGCCGAGGCCCACCCCGGCGAACAGGGCCGGCAGGATCGCGAAGTACTTGGCCACGTCGTTGGCCAGGGAGAAGGTGGTCAGGGCACCGCGGGTGATCAGCAGCTGCTTGCCGATCGTCACGATGTCGATGAGCTTGGTGGGATCGCTGTCGAGATCCACCATGTTCGCCGCCTCCTTGGCGGCCTGGGTGCCGGAGTTCATCGCCACGCCCACGTTGGCCTGGGCCAGGGCCGGGGCATCGTTGGAGCCGTCGCCGGTCATGGCCACGAGCTTGCCCAGCTTCTGCTCCCGGTCGATCACGGCGATCTTGTCCTCGGGGGTGGCCTCGGCGATGAAGTCGTCGACACCGGCCTCGCGGGCGATGACACCGGCGGTGATCGGGTTGTCACCGGTGAGCATCACGGTGCGGATGCCCATGCGGCGCAGCTGGTCGAAGCGCTCGCGGATGCCCGGCTTGATGATGTCCTTGAGGTAGATGACGCCGAGGATGGTGTTGCCGCGGCAGGCCGCCAGGGGGGTGCCGCCGAGCCGCGACACCTGCTCGTAGGCCCCGTCGAGGTCGTCGGGCACGGTGCCGCCGCGGGAGCGCACGAACCCCTTGATGGCGTCGACGGCCCCCTTGCGGAATTCGATCCCGGCGGGGCCGTCGCTGCCGCTCATGCGGGTGCGCGCCGAGAAATCGAGGCCCGTGGCCTGCTCCGCGGCGAAGGGCAGCACGGCGCCGCGCTGTTCCGCCAGCCGCACGATCGATCGCCCTTCGGGGGTCTGGTCGAAGCAGCTGGCCGCCAGGGCCACCTCCGCCAGCTCGGCTTCCTTGTGGCCGCCCACCGGCAGGAACTCCTCCGCCAGCCGGTTGCCGAGGGTGATGGTGCCCGTCTTGTCGAGCACCAGGGTGTTGATGTCGCCGCAGGCCTCCACGGCCCTCCCTGAGGTGGCGATCACGTTGAACTGGGCCACCCGGTCCATGCCGGCGATGCCGATGGCCGAGAGCAGTCCGCCGATGGTGGTGGGGATCAGGGCCACCAGCAGCGCCACCAGGGTCACCACCGGGGTGGGCTCCTTGAGGTAGCCGGCCAGGGGCGGCAGGGTGGCCACGGCGATCAGGAACACCTGGGTGAGCACCGCCAGCAGCACCGTCAGGGCGATCTCATTGGGGGTCTTGGTGCGTTCGGCCCCCTCCACCAGGGCGATCATCCGGTCGATGAAGCCCTTGCCCGGATCGGCGCTGATGCGGATGGTGAGCTGGTCGGAGAGGATCCGGGTGCCGCCCGTCACCGAGCTGGCCACGTCGGAGCCGGCCTCCTTGAGCACCGCCGCCGATTCGCCGGTGATCGCCGACTCATCCACCGAGGCCACCCCCTCGATCACCTCACCGTCGGCGGGGATCGTGTCGCCGGCCGCCACCAGCACCACATCGCCCTTGCGCAGGCTGGAGGAATCCACCAGCCGTTCGCCGCCGGCCGGATCGAGCAGCCGGGCCTGGGTGCGGGCCTGGGTGCGGCGCAGGGCATCGGCCTGGGCCTTGCCGCGCCCTTCCGCCAGGGCCTCGGCGAAGTTGGCGAACAGCAGGGTGGCCAGCAGGGTAAGGCTCACCAGGGCGTTGAACAGCCGGCCGGAGGCCTCCTTCCCGTCGCCGAAGAGGGCGGGACTCACGGTGGCCAGCAGGCAGACGACCGTGCCGCACCAGACCACGAACATCACCGGATTGGCGGCGGCGGTGCGGGGATCGAGCTTCACGAACGCCTGCAGGGCGGCGCGGCGCACCAGGCCCTTCTGGCGGGGCCGCGGTGTGTAGCGCCGCTGGTCGCGGCGGCCCCGCGGCATTCGGGGAAAGAGGGTGCGGGCCGGCAGGGAGGTCATCGGGGGCGTGGTGCGGCGATAGGAGGTACGGGGACGCGGCGGAGCGGGGCCTGGGGGTTCAGGCCGCCAGCAGCAGGCCGTCGGCGATCGGCCCGAGGGCGAGCACGGGGAAGAAGGTGAGGGCGCCGAGGATCAACAGCACCACCGCCAGCACCACCGTGAACAGGCTGGTGTCGGTGGCGAGGGTGCCCGGACCCGGCGGCAGCGCCGGCTTGCGGGCGTAGCCATCGGCCAGCAGCACCAGGGCGGCGATCGGCAGGTAGCGGCCCCCCACCAGGCTGACGCTGGCGCTGAGGTTCCACCAGAGGCTGCCGTCCCCCAGGCCCTCCATGCCGCTGCCGTTGTTGGCCGCCGCCGAGGCGTACTCGTAGACCACCTGGCTGATGCCGTGGGGCCCGGGGTTGCTGATCCCCGCCAGGTCCGTGGCTCCGGCCATGGTGAACGCCGCGGGCAGCAGCACGAACACCGGGTGGATCAGCAGGATCAGGCTGCTCCACACCACCTCCGCCTTCTCCACCTTGCGGCCGAGGAATTCAGGTGTCCGGCCCACCATCAGTCCGGTGAGGAACACCGCCAGCACCATGAAAACCAGCAGGTAGGCGACGCCGGTGCCCTGGCCACCGAACAGCACCTGCAGGAACAGGTTGAACAGGGCCACCAGGTTGGAGAGCGGCAGCAGCGAATCCATGGCGCCGTTGACCGCTCCCGTCATCGAGCCGGTGGCCAGGACCGCCCAGAACGCCGTCAGTCCGGCCCCGAAGCGCAGCTCCTTGCCCTCCAGGTTCGGGCCGTTGATCCAGGCCGACAGGGCCGGGTTGCCCCCCTGTTCGGCCGCCATCGCCAGGGCGGAACCAGCGGCGATCAGCGCCGTGACCAGCAGCAGCAACAGGGTGCTCTGGCGCCGGTTACCGAGAAAGCGCCCGAAGGCGTCGATGCTGGCGGCCGGGATGGCCACCATCGCCCAGCAGCTGAGCAGGTTGCTGAGTCCGTTGGGGTTCTCGAAGGGGTGGGCCGAGTTGGCTCCGTAGAAGCCGCCGCCGTTCTCGCCCAGTTGCTTGATCGCCTCGAACAGGGCCACCGGGCCGCGGATCAGCAGCTGGCTGCCCCCCTCCAGGGTGGTGATCCGCAGGGGATCGGCCAGGGTCATCGGCACACCGCACACCAGCAGCAGCACGGCGAGCAGCAGGCTGCCGGGGATCAGCACCCGGGTGAGGGAGCGGACCAGCTGGCGATGGAAGTTGCCCAGGGGCAGGCCGCACAGGCCGCGGATCACCGCGAAGCCCACCGCCAGGCCGCTGGCCGCCGACACGAACATCAGGAACTGGATCACCCCCAGCTGGGCGAAGGTGCCCAGGGTCTGCTCGGGCACGTAGTGCTGCTGGTCGGTGTTGGTGAGGAAGGAGAGGGTGGTGTGCAGGGCCAGGTCCCAGCGCAGGCCGGGCCAGCCCAGGGGGTTCAGCCAGGCGGGCTGGAAGGCCAGCAGCAGGAAGGCCAGGCCGCCGAAACAGGCGTTGGCGACCAGGAACGGCTGGAGGTAGGCCCAGGCTGTGGCCGCCGGCTGGCCCCGGTCACCGATCCAGCGCAGCAGCGCCGTCTCCAGCGGCAGCAGCCAGGGGTCCCAGGCGGGTTGGGGGCGGTCATCGAAGACCTGCCAGAGGTGGCGGCCCAGGGGAAAGGCCGTCAGCACCGCCACCCCCAGGGTGACGGCGGCCAGAAACCAGGGGAGCATCGGAGGGCTGTCCTGCGGTCGCGGCCACCCTCCCGCCGGCGGGGCCGCCGCCGCAACTGACGAAAGGCAGGGGTGGGGGCCAGCGCAGCTGCGGCAGCGCCCGCCTCAGGCGCCGCCGCAGCTGTGCTGGCTGTCCGGCAGGGTCCAGGTGCCGCCGGTGCGCAGATTGCGGGCCCTGTACATCCGGCCGCGCCCGTCGCCGCGAGGGGCCCCGCTGCAATCGGGTACGAAGGTCAGGCAGAGCTCCACCGAATCCCCTTCCCGGCTGCTGTGGATCGCCGGCACCATGTCGTAGGAGACCTGGTAGCCCCCGTTCGTGTAGCTGACGGCGGAGCCGGAACCGGCGATGGGGATCTGGACGCCGTTGGCGTCAGCGGCACTCAGCCGGTATTGGATCTCCCGGATGAAGGTCGGGCGGCACTCGCCGATGCGGCGGGGCAGGGGCGCGGCGGCGGCGGGGGTGACCGGCAGCAGCAGGGCGGCCGCCAGCAGGGCCGGCCAGCGGTGGCGGTTCCTGGCCATCAGCGCAACGATCCGGGCGGTACCCCGGTTGTAGGGCGCCCGCCGCGGCTTGTCAGCGCTGGCCCCCATCGGCCTGGCCCGCTGGCGGGGCGGAAGCCAGCAGAGCTTCGGCGGCCCGCCGGGCATCGGCGGCGGCCAGGGGAGTCCGCTGCAGGAAGGCCACCACCAGGGCGCCTTCGAACAGCAGCTGCAGCTGGCGGGCCAGGCCCTCGGGGTCGGCGACAGCGAGATCACGGCAGAGCCCTTCCAGCCGATCGCGGCAGGCCTGCTTGAAGGCCTCGGCCGCCTGCCGGGGCAAATCCTCCGCAGCGGGGTATTCGCTGGCGGCCTTGATGAACAGGCAGCCGTGGAACTGCGGCGAGCGCACCGCCTGCTCGAGCCAGTCGAACACCGCCAGCAGCCGCGTCCCGGGGTCCTCCGGCGCTGTGGCGATCCGCTGGGCCAGCCCCGCGGCGATGGCGTTGCCCCGGCGCTCCAGCACGGCGGCGATCAGCTCCTCCTTGGATCGGAAGTGCTTGTAGAGGGTCATCTTGGCCACCCCGGCCGCGGCCAGCACCGTGTCGATGCCCACGGCCCGGTAGCCGTGGCGGGCGAAGAGCCCTTCGGCCGTGTCCAGCAGTGCGTCCCGCTTGGCGGAGGACCTGGTGGTGGCGCCGCTCGCTGGCATGGCTTCCGCTGCATTGCGCCCAATCTAGTGAGCAGACAGAAAGGTCTGCTACTTTTGGATGCGCAGACCGGTCTGTCTACCCAGGCTGCCTGTGTCCCCTGACCCCCCTATCCCCTGACGCCGATGCTCAAGCTCCACGGCCACGAACTCTCCGGCAACAGCTACAAGGTGCGCCTGCTCCTGGAACTGCTCGGGCTCGACTACGACGGGGTCCGCGTCGACCTGATGGCCGGCGAGCACAAGGGGGAGGCCTTCCTTGCCCTCAATCCCTTCGGCCAGGTGCCCGTGCTCGAGGCAGACGGCTCCACCCTTGCCGATGCCCAGGCGATCCTCTTCTACCTGGCGGCCCGCCAGGGGGATGGCCAGTGGCTGCCCGCCGATCCCCTCGGCCAGGCCCGGGTGGTGCGCTGGCTCTCCACCGCCGCCGGTGAAGTGCGCCAGGGTCCCGAAAGTGCTCGGCTGCACCATCTGTTCGGCGTCAAGGCGATCCCCATCGAGCGGGCCACCGAGAAGGCCGCCTTCCTTCTCGACCAGCTGGAGCGGCACCTGGCCCACCGGCAGTGGCTGGAGCTGGAGCGCCCCACCATCGCCGACATCGCCGTCTTCCCCTACGTGGCCCTGGCCCCGGACGGCGGCATCGATCTGGCCCCCTATCCCAACGTTTGCGCCTGGATCGGGCGGATCCAGGCCCTGCCGGGCTACGTGCCCATGAAGGGCCTGGAGGCCTGAACGGAGCCGTCCCCATGAGCCAGCACTACCTGCATCGCCATCTCACCCCCGCCGTGGGGGAGGCCCAGCTCCAGGCCTATGGCCAGAGCCAGGGCGTGCCCCCGGCCCCGGCGTCCGATCGCCTCAGTGCCAGGGAGATCGCCTTCCTCGGCGCCCGCGACAGCTTCTATCTGGCCAGCCTCACCGAAGCGGGTGCCCCCTACCTGCAGCACCGGGGCGGGCCGGTGGGCTTCCTGCGGGTGCTCGACGAGCGCACCCTGGGGTTCGCCGATTACGGCGGCAATCGCCAGCTGCTCACCGCCGGCCATCTGCGCCGCGATCCGCGGGTGGCCCTGTTCCTGATGGATTACCCCGCCCGTCGCCGGCTCAAGATCGACGGGGAAGCGCAGGTGGTGTCGCTCGCTGATGATCCCCAGCTGGCGGAGCAGCTGGCACCGCAGGCGGCGGGGGAGGTGGAGCGCCTCGTCCGCATCCGGGTGGAGGCCTTCGACTGGAACTGCCCCCAGTTCATCACCCCCCGGTTCACAGCCGCGGAGCTGGAAGCCCAGCTGCGGCCGTTGCAGGAGCGGATCACTGCGCTGGAGGATGAGCTCCAGGGTCTGCGCCGGCACCCCTCATGACGACCCTTTCATGACGATCCTTCCCCACCCCGCTGGGGAAAGGACACATCCAGCACCAGGCAGCCCGCCCCATCGGTGCGGAAGGGGCCATGCACCTCCCCCGGCGGCCGGCTGGCGTAGTGCCCGCTCTCCAGCCACAGGTCGAAGGCCCCATCGAACAGGCGCCCGCTGACGATGAAGATCTCCTCGGGGAAGGGGTGGGCCTTGCCCCCGAAGGCGGCGGTGTCGGCCCCGGGCAGGAAGCGGGTAAGGCGGGTGATCTCCCCGGTGGCCGGATCCTCGCTGAGCACCAGCTCCTGCACCTGGCCCTCCAGCCCCTCCAGCCAGCGCCAGCGATGGGCCTGCTCCGGCGCCAGCGGATTCCAGTACGTGCTGGTGGTCTTGCTCATGGTGGGGCGACGGGAGCGGCAGCGGCCAGGTGGGCATCGATGAGCGGCGCCAGCCGCCCGGCGTGATGCAGGCCGAGATCATGATCACCGCCCGGAATCACCTGCAGACGGGCCCGGGGCAGCCGGCGGGCCAGGCGCTCCCCCACGGCCACCGGGCTGAACGGGTCGGCATCGCCCCACAGCAGCAGGGTGGGTGCGGCGACCTCCGGCAGGCGCCCGGAGAGGTCCGTCGTTTCCGTGGCGAACCAGTCGGGGAGGTGGGACAGGCTGGTGCGGAAGCTCCCCCTCCAGTCGGCGGCTCCCAGTTCCGCCATCGGCAGGCCCCCGGAGGTGGCGCAAAGCACCAGGTGCGTCACCCAGCCGGGCCGGGCCAGGGCGGCCCGCAGGGCCAGCACCCCACCCATCGACTGGGCGATCAGGGCGCAGGGGCGATCCAGCGGCTCCAGCACCAGGGCGAGCAGGTCCTCGAAGCCCCCCACCCCCGGCCGGGGCGGGGTGTCGCCGAAGCCGGGCCAGCCCAGGTGCAGCCGTTCGGCTCGGCAGGCCAGCCGCTGCTCCAGGGGACGCCAGAAGGACGTGTCGCCCGAGGCGCCGGGGAGGAACAGCAGCCGCTCCGGCACGCCCCTCAAGGCTGATCGGCCTCCACGCCCACCAGGGCCGCACTCGCCACCCACAGCCGCCGGGCCAGATCGGCGTCCTGGCCTTCGGCGCTGGTGGCGGTGGCCTCGAACAGGTGCCGGCCCGGAGCCGTGACCCGGTTGCGGAGGTAGGTGAAGCCGCTGGCGGCGTAGGCGTCATCGACGGCCAGGGCGGCCAGCAGGGCCCCGGCGTTCTCGACGCTCTCGGTGAGGCGCAGCAGCGAGCGGGCCGCCAGGGCGAACAGCCTCTGGCCCAGCTCGTTCGACTGGCGGCTGTAGCGCCAGAAGCCGCCTGTGCTGGTGGGCGGGATCACCAGCCCCGGGCTCCAGGCGATCACCGGGGTGGGCGTGCCCCGCGCATCCAGGCGCCGGGCGAACTCCCGGGCGAACAGCACGTTGCAGAGCTTGCTGTCCTTGTAGGCCTTGTCGGCACTGAACGGAGCCGAGCCGTCCACCATCGTCGTGCCCTGGCCCGGCACCAGGCCCGCCAGCGCGCCGAGCCCCGCCGGGGCCCCCACCTTGCCCCCCGCGGTGGTGGGATCGTGCACCTCGCTGGCGGTGACCACCAGCCGCGGTGCTGGCCCCACCGCCAGCAGGGGCAAGAGCTGGTGGGCCAGCAGGACATGGCCCAGATGGTTCACCCCGAAGCTGAGCTCATGGCCCTGGGCCGTGCGGCGCGGTTCGCTGGCGCCGGCGTACTGGAGGCCGGCGTTGAGCACCAGCGTGTCGATGGGGGTCCCCCGGGCCAGCAGGGCGGCGCCACAGGCCCGCACGCTCTCCAGATCCGCCAGGTCGCAGACCGCGGTGGCGGGGGGCGTGCCGGTGCCGGCCCGCTCCAGCACCCGGCGTGCGGCCGCCTCGGCGGTGGCCCGGTCCCGGCAGGGCAAGGTGAGCCGGTGGCCGGCCCGGCAGAGGAGCACCGCCGCCTCGAAGCCGATGCCGGAGTTGCCGCCGGTCAGGAGGATGTGGCGCGCTGCAGCCATGGGCGGACTCCTGCGGGTGCCGGAAGGGCGCCGAGTGGGCCAAGGCTACGGATCCCGGGCCCTTGGCCGCCGACGCCAGGCCGCCCGTTCCGCTCCTGCCAGAGTGCTGACTGTGGCCCGACTCCCCCGACGCTCGTTCCTGGCGCTGGCGACGGCCGCGGGCCTGGCGGCGGCCATCGGCTTGGGCGTGGCGTTTCGGGAGCACACCCGCAACGCGCTCACGGTCACCAACCGGAGCGGCCTCACGATCACGTCCCTGGAGGTGTCCCTGCCCTGGGAGACGCTGCGCTTCGAGCCGATCGCCGCTGGGGAATCGGTCAGCCGCTCCTTCCGCATCGCGTCCGATGCCCACTTCGCCATCGAGGGCGAGCTGGCGGACGGCACCCGCCTGCGGGCCGCCGAGGGCTACGTCACCAACGGTCAGTACGGGGAAGAGGTGCGGATCGAGGTCGGTCCCGGCGGTGCGATCCAGCTCCGCCAGCAGCGGCGCTGACGCGATCAGAACAGCCGGAACAGATTGAGGCCCCCACCTTTGGGGGCCGGAGCCTCCTGGCCCTCACCGGAGCCCGGATCGAGGCGCTCCATGCCCTCCCCCAGCAATCGGGTGGCGGTGGAGCGCCGCTCCAGGCTGAGCCGCCAGGCGGGGCTGCCCTGGGGGCTGCTGAGCAGCAGCGTGTCGCCGTAGGCGGTGAAGGTCACCATCGCCGCCTCCATCGCCGCCATGGCCTGGGCGCTCACCGCGCAGGTGGTGCGCTCCGGAGCCAGCAGCACCCCGCGCTGCACCAGCCGGGCCGCTTCCGGGGCCCGCAGCGCATCCGGTACGCCGCTGTCGGCCATGGGCAGCTCGCTGGAGGTCCACATCACGATGTCGCCCTCCTGGCGGCCCATGCCCGTGGCCGTCGCCTGGTAGCCGAGGGCGGTGGGGACGGCGGGCCAGCTCAGTCGCTGGGCGCCACCCGCCGGGGTGCTCGTCAGCTTCACCGGCGCCAGGAAGTCGTGGCCGCTGCCCACCTGGAAGCGGATCTCCGGGGCGTAGTTGCCGGCCACCACATGGTTCCCCACCAGGGAGGCCTGCGGCGGCACCACCGGCGCCTCTTCGCCGGATGGCCAATGGCCCGAGGTGCCCGCGGGCCCGGTGGCGGTCGCCAGCCGCTTCAGGCCCGAGAGCGCCTGGCGTCGCTGGTCCTTGGTCAGTCCCTGCAGGGTGATGATCTCGGGCTGGCCGGCGCCGGCGCTCTCGGCGCAGCCGCGGAAGATCAGCAGCCGGCCCTTCGCCTCGGGGAGGTCCTCCTCCTTCCACTCCCGGCCCCGCTCCCCAGGGCTATCGGCGCCGCTTTTCAGCGGCAGGGCCGTTCCCATCGCCATGGCCGCCGGGATGCGGTGCTCGGCCGTGGGGTTGGAGGCGGTCTGCGGGGACTGCAGCCGCAGCTCCAGCTGGCGGCTGGTGGCACCCGCCGCCGGCCGGCCCCCCATCATCATCTGCAGCATGCTGGCGCCGCCCATCGCCCCCATCCCCGTCGTGGTGGTGGCCTCGATCGTGTAGGTGGCGATCGGCGTCGCCGGCCTGGCGCCCGGTTTGGCCGCCGCCGCCAGGGCCGGCAGGGCCTGGCCGGTGCCGAGCAGAACAACGAGCGGTGCGGCCGCCTGCCAGGACACCCGCGGACCAGCACCCATGACGTCCATGCCGTTGGAGGGACCCACAATCTATGGGCCGCCGACCCTCTGATGGACTCCGCTGCCCCGTCCCCGCTCCAGCGCATCGACCAGGACCTCTTCGATGCGGTGGCCGCCGCCGCCGCCGACTCCCCTCGCCGGCGCCGCAACCACAATTTCCACGCCCCCACCGACCGGGTGCAGCGCTTCCTGAACGTGCTGCAGCCAGGCACCTACGTGCGGCCCCACCGCCACCGGCGCGCGCAGCCCGGCGACGGTTTCGAGTGCTTCCTCGTCCTGCAGGGGGCGGTGGGGCTGCTGCTGCTCGATGCCGGTGGGCGGGTGCTGCAGCACGAGCGGATCAGCGCCGCCGGCCCCCTGCGCGGCATCGAGCTGGCCGAGGGGATCATCCACACCCTGGTGGCCCTCTCGGCCGATGCCGTGATGATGGAGATCAAGCAGGGGCCCTACGAGCCCGCCGCCGACAAGGACTTCCTGGCCGGATTTCCCCTTGAGGGAAGCGAGGCCGCGGCAGCGCAGGAGGCGGCCTGGCGGGCCCTGTTCGGGACCGGGGACGACCACCCCTACCCTGACCCGCACCTCCCCTGAGCGCCCGGCCCCTCGCCGGGAATCACGCCGGGGCCCGGGCCGGGTGGTTCAGGCCAGATCGGCGCGGCGGCAGAAGCTGCAGTGGCCCCAGCGGGCCATCTCCCCGGCTGGGGCCGGTCGGCCGCAGGCGGGGCAGTCGGCCAGGCCGTGCACGTCGCAGCGGCTCGGATGGACGGCCCACACCTCCGCCTCGCTGAGGCTGCCGGGCGTGGTGGGGGCGCCGGGGTGGTGCTGCTGCACCCGCACGTCCCGAACGCTGAAGCCGGCGCCGCGCAGCGATCCCAGCAGCTGGTGGCGGTTGTACTGAAGGGCCTGCAGCCAGGGCCCCGGCGCAGCGCCCACCGTCAGCAGCCCCCCCTGCAGCTGCAGGGGACGACAGTGGGGGGCCAGCTGGGGCCCGGCGATCCGCGGCCAGTCCCGCCAGAGGGCGGCCAGATGGCCGTCGCGACGCCACTCCTGCTGGAGGTTGTCCAGGCAGCTCGCCAGGGCACTGGCCGGGGGCCGGGCGGGCGGCATCAGCAGGGCGACGTTGCCCACCTGCCGCGTCTGCACCGCCTCGACGCGCTGGCGACGGGAGCCACTGGGCTCGGTGGCGCGGCGCTGGCGGGACCGGGAGGGCTCCATCGACCCACGCTAAGGCCGTGCATCGGCCCGTGATCGAAACCGGTTCCCGGCTTGACGGGACGAGCGGCTGGGCAAGGCTGGGGTCCGGAGAACCTCCATCCCCGGGGCACCGCCATGGCCGGCTACTTCGACGATCCCACCCTGATCCGCCAGGTCCCGGTCCTGCGCGCCGCCTATTCCGACCGCACCGCCTGGCTGCTGGCGGAGATCGCCCGGCTGGTCTACGAGAAGCTGCCCGCCGAGATCAGGGTCGACGAGCTGGTGCTCCGCATCCTCGAATCGGCCCGCAGCCAGCGGGGGGAGGCGGTGGTGCGGGCCCTGGTGGCGGCCGCCATCGAGAACGGCCAGACGGTGGACGGGGTGGTGGTCTCGGCGCTGGAGACGGCCGGCTTCGAACTGCTCGAAGGCATCGCCGTGCAGGGCAGCGAAGCGATCCTGGTCCGCCTGAACCTCCCCTCCGGCCGGGGACCCGACGCCATGCTCGTGCTGGCCTTCCGGGGCACCCAGGTCACCAGCATCCACGACATCAGCGCCGATCTGCGGGCCCACCTGGTGGCGGCCCCCGGCGGCGGCCGGGCCCACGCCGGTTTCCTGGCCGCCTTCGACAAGGTGCGCGCCCCCCTGGAGGCCGCCCTGGCGCGCCATCCGGGCGTCCCCCTCTACATCACCGGCCATTCCCTCGGCGGTGCCCTGGCCCTGGTGGCCACCCGCTACCTCGGCTCCGACAGCACCGGTGCCACCTACACCTTCGGCTGCCCGAGAGCCGGCGACGACGATTTCTTCGCCCCGATCCGGACACCCATCTACCGGATCGTCAACGCCGCCGACGGGGTGACGCGCATCCCCTTCGGCTACAGCCTGGTGATCCTGCTGAGTCTGATCCGGCTGATTCCCATCAACGGCACCTTCCAGATCGCCGAGTTCCTGCGGCGCAACTTCTTCGGCTACACCCATGCCGGCAGCGTCGTGTTCCTCTCCGATGCCGACAACATCCCGGATGAGCAGCAGGTCCCCTTCCGGGACCTGAAGGTGGTGATGAGCCCGGAGGCGTTCTGGCGCTTCTGCGTCGTGGTGCGTCGGTTCCTCCTCACCCGGGGCAAGGCGGTGGTCGCCGACCATTCCATGGGGGACTACGCCCTCAAGCTGCAGGCCCATGCCCGGCGTCGCAACACCTGAGCGCCGCTCCGTCGGGTGTGGGTGCGGCAATCCGCTGAGGGGCGGGCAAGACCGGGCGGCAGGTTCTGGCTACTCTCGATTTCTGCACTGGCCCCGCCTCCATGGGTTTCTTCGATCGGCTGAGCCGTCTTCTGCGCGCCAACCTCAACGATCTGGTGAGCAAGGCGGAGGATCCGGCCAAGATCCTCGACCAGTCCGTCGCCGACATGCAGGCCGACCTGGTCAAGCTGCGCCAGGCCGTGGCCACCGCCATCGCCAGCCAGAAGCGGCTGCAGAACCAGGCCGAGCAGGCCGAGGCCCAGGCCCGCACCTGGTACGAGCGCGCCGAACTGGCCCTGAAGAAGGGGGAGGAGGATCTAGCCCGGGAGTCCCTCTCCCGCCGCAAGACCTACCAGGACACCGCCACCGCCCTCAACGCCCAGCTCAGCGGCCAGGCCGGCCAGGTCGACACCCTCAAGCGCAGCCTCACCGCCCTGGAAGGCAAGATCGCCGAGGCCAAGACCAAGAAGGACATGCTCAAGGCCCGCGCCCAGGCGGCCCAGGCCCAGGAGCAGCTCCAGAACGCCGTCGGCAGCCTGAACACCAACAGTTCGATGGCCGCCTTCGACCAGATGGAGGAGAAGGTGCTCAACATGGAGGCCCGCAGCCAGGCCGCCGCCGAGCTGGCCGGTGCCGACCTGGAAAGCCAGTTCGCCGCCCTCGAGGGCAGCGACGTCGACGACGAGCTGGCGGCCCTCAAGACCCGCCTCGAAGGCGGCAAGACCCCCATCTCCCTTCCCATGGAGGGAGGCCCTGCTCCCCAGCTGGAGCCGGTGAAGGTGGCCGAGGTGAACGCCGAGCTCGAGGAACTGCGCCAGTCCATCGACAAGCTCTGAATTCATACAATCGGGCCACCGCTACCCCTAACGCCGTGCCCGCCGACGTCGACTCCCCCGTCCTTGACCTCACCGATGCCAACTTCCAGGCCTCGGTCCTGGAGGTCCCGGGCCCGGTCCTCGTTGACGTCTGGGCGCCCTGGTGCGGCCCCTGCCGGCTGATGGCCCCCCTGATGACCTGGGCCGCCACGGCCTATGCCGAGGCCCCCGGCGGAGCCCTGACCGTCGGCAAGCTGGAGGCCGACCCCAACCCCATCAGCCGCGACAGCCTCAAGGTGCAGGGTCTGCCCACCCTGGTCCTGTTCCGCGGCGGCCAGGAACTGGCCCGCCATGAAGGTGCCATGGCCCAGTCCCAGCTGAAGGCTTTCCTGGATGCCCATCTCTGAGCGCCTGTCGCGGCTCGGCAACGGCGTCTTCGCCCGCAACGACCAGCGCAAGGCCGCCTACAGCGCCCGGGCCGCCGCCGGCCAAGGCCCGGAGGGTTCTCCCCTGCCGCCGCTGCTGGACCTGTCCCTGGGCTCCACCGACCTGCAGCCGCCGACCGTGGCCCTCGAGGCCATCGCCGCCGGCCTGAACCGGCCCGAGAGCGCCTCCTACTGCCTCCATGCCGCCACCCTCTCCTTCCGGGAGGCGGTCGCGGCCTGGGCGCGGCGTCGTTTCGACGTGGCGGTGGATCCCGAGACGGAGGTGCTGCTGCTGGTGGGCTCCCAGGAGGGCACGGCCCATCTGCCGCTGGCGGTGCTCAACCCCGGGGATCGGGCCCTGCTGCTCGACCCCTACTACCCCTCCCACATGGGGGGCCTGCACCTGGCCAGCGCCGAACCGGTGCTGCTGCCCCTCGATGCCGACGCCGGCTGGCGGCCCGATTTCGACCGGCTCTCCCCCAGCCAGTGGCAGGACCTCTCGCTGATGGTGCTGGGGTTCCCCCACAACCCCACGGCCACCACCGGCACCCAGGCCTGGCTGGATGGGGCGGTGGAGCGGGCCCTGCGCCATGACGTGGTGCTGGCCCACGACAACCCCTACGTGGATCTGGCCCTGGAGGGGGAGGCCCCCGCCCTGCTGCGCCATCCCGACTGGCGCCGCTGCGGCATCGAGTTCTTCTCCTTCTCCAAGAGCTGGTGCCTCGGGGGTTACCGGCTGGCGTTCGCCATCGGTGCCGAGGAGCTGATCACCGCCCTGCGCCAGCTCAAGGGGGTGGTGGATTTCAACCAGTCCCTGGCGCTGCAGGCCGGGGCGATCGCCGCCCTGGAGCAGGCCCCCCACTGGCCCGAGCAGCTGCGCGGCGTCTACCGCGAGCGCCGCGACCGCATGGCCGCCGCCCTCGAGGCCCAGGGCTGGCCGGTGCGCCTGCCGTCGATGGCCCTCTACCTGTGGCTGCAGATCCCCGAGGTGGCTCGGGCCCGGGGCCTGGACTCGGAACGCTTCTGCGCCGCCCTGCTGGAGGGCAGCGGCGTCTGCCTCACCCCCGGCAACGGCTTCGGCCCCGGTGGTGAGGGCTGGCAGCGGCTGGCCCTGGTGCACCCGGCCGACGAGCTGGAGGCCGGTGCGGCCCGCATCGGCGACTGGCTGCGGCGGTTTTGATCGGCGCGATCGGGGCCCTGCGGCGGCGGCGCCCCCTGGCGCCCAGGGAGACCCCGCTGGAGCTGGCCCCCTGGCAGCTGCGGGGCCTGCCGGTGTGCGCCAGCACCGAAACGGAACTGGATCGCTGGCTGGCCCAGGATCCGCGCTTGGTGGGCGATGCTCCCCTGCCAGCCCCGCGGGCCGTGATCGCCCGCCGGCAGCGCTTCGGCCGCGGCCAGCAGGGCCGGCCCTGGTGTTCCCCGGCCGGGGGGGTCTGGCTGAGTGCGGCCCTGCCCTGGCCAGCGGCGGCGGCAACGGCCGCGGCCCCCGGCCTGGCGGTGGCGGTCGGGCTCTGCCTGCGGCTGGAGGCCCGGGGGCTGCCGGTGCGGCTCAAGTGGCCCAACGACCTGCTGCTGCCCGCCGTGGACGGGGGTGGCCCCCGGAAGCTGGCGGGCCTGCTGCCCCGCCTGCGCTTGCGGGGGGGCACCTGCCGCTGGGCCCGGATGGGGGTGGGGCTCAACGTCGCCAACCGGGCGCCGGTCGGTGCCGTGGCCCTGGCGGAGCTGGTAGGAGCCGGCCGCGCCGATCCCCTGCTCTGGTGCGGGGAGGTGCTGGCGGCCCTGGAGTGGGCCATGGCCTGGGCCGGGCGGCCCCAGGAGGTGTGCCGGCAGGCGGAGCGGCGCCTGCATCTGCCCGATGGCCCGATCCACCTCGACGGTGTCGACTGGCGGCCCGCCGGGCTGGCGACCGACGGCGGGCTGCGCCTGGTGGCCGGCAGCGCCGAGCGGGTCCTGCACCGCGGCTTCGGCGCCGGATGATCACCCCCCGTACACTGTCCATCGGCAATCCCGGCGCCGGGACGTCCCCCTGCACGCCCCACGGCGCCCCTTCCTGACATGGCTCCCCAGCCCCTCACCGTCCTGACGGCGCTCGGCGCCGGCGCCACGGCCTCCTGGCTGGCCATGCCGCTGGTGCTCGCCCAGGCCGTTCCCGTCCTCGAGCCGGCGGACCAGGTGACCCCGGCTCCGGCACCGACGCCGGTGCAGCGCCCCTCGGTGCGGATCGCGGCGCCGGTGACCCGCCCCGAGTTCCAGGCGCCGGTGCAGCCCCTGGCCCCCCCGCCCCCGGTCACCGGGGAAGCCCCCCCGTCCACCCTGCGGCCTGGAACGGCGGACCGCCGGCCAGAGCCGCCCCGCCGCTTCGACGCCTCCCTCGATGCCCTGGTGCGGGAGGGGGTCGTCACCCCCGCGGAGCGGGTGCGGGTGCGCGGCTCCCTGCTGTCGCCGCAGGAGGCCGCCACCCGCAGCCGGGCCTGCAGGGCCGGCGCCCTCTCGGCCCAGGAGTGCAGCACCGGCGTGATCATCATCGGCCGCGGCCGCAAGGACGGCCTCAGCGACGGACTGGGCGAGGGGGATCTGGTGGCCGGGGGCCGGGGGGCCGGTTTCGGCGGCTTCGGCTTCGACGCCTCCCCCCTGCCGCCGATCACCGTGCCCGTCAGCGCCCTGCTCACGGGCGCCGGCGGCAGCTTCCGGCTCACCGACGTCTTCCGCGTCACCCCCCGGCCCGCCCCGATCATCGGCAACGGCAACCAGCGGCTGCTCTTTCCCCTGATCGGCTCGGCCGTCACCACCAGCGGCTTCGGCTACCGCCTGCACCCGGTCCTGGGCAGTTGGCTGATGCATGCCGGCCGTGATCTGGCGGCGCCCGAGGGCACGCCGGTGGTGGCCGCCCTGTCCGGACGCGTCGTCAGCAGCGGCCTGGCCGGCGGCTACGGCCTGGCGGTGGAGCTGGAGCATGACCGGCCCCGGCGCCGCACCCTCTACGGCCACCTCTCCGAGCTCTACGTCAAGGACGGGGAGATGGTGCGCCAGGGTGAAGTGATCGGCCGGGTCGGCAGCACGGGCCTGAGCACCGGGCCCCACCTGCATTTCGAGCTGCGCCTGCCCCAGGACGGCGGCTGGGTGGCCACCGATCCCGGCGATCTCGATCCGGGCGGCGGCCTGTTCGCCGGCCTGGGCGGCGCGGACGGCAGCGGCCCCACCGACGCGGTGGCCCTGCTGATGGGTCAGCTGATCGCCACCCTCGAGCGTCCCCGCTCCCCCCTGCCCCTGCCCGGGGAGAAGCTGAACGTGCCCCCCGCCGCCCGCCCGACGCCGGGCTGACGGCGCCTCAGGCGCTGATGCGGCCGTCGCGGAAGTGCACCACCCGGTCGGCCCTGGCACCCACTTCGGTTTCATGGGTCACCAGCAGGATCGTGATCCCCTGGGCATTGAGATCGCCGAACAGGCTCAGCACCTCCTCGGTGGTGTGGGAGTCGAGGGCGCCGGTGGGTTCGTCGGCCAGCAGCATGGCCGGATCGTTGATGATCGCCCGGGCCAGGGCCACCCGCTGCTGCTGGCCCCCGGAGAGCTGGTTGGGCTTGTTCTCCAGCCGGTGGGAGAGGCCCACCCGATCGAGGGCCGCCAGGGCCCGTCGCCGCCGCTCCTCCTTCGGGACACGGGCATAGATCATCGGCAGCATCACGTTGTCGATCGCGCTGAGCTGGGGCAGCAGGTGGAACTGCTGGAACACGAAGCCCAGCTGCTGGTTGCGCAGGTCGGCCAGCTCGTCGTCGTCGAGGCTGTCCACATCGGTGCCGTTGAGCCGGTAGCTGCCGGAGCTGGGCCGGTCCAGGCAGCCGAGGATGTTCATCGCCGTGCTCTTGCCGGAGCCGCTGGCCCCCATCACCGCCAGGTAGTCGCCCTGCTGGACCGTCAGGGACAGGTCGTCGAGGGCGCGCACCTCGGTGTCGCCGCTGCCGTAGACCTTCGACACGTGGACCAGTTCGGCCACCGGTGGGGGGAGGGACTCCATGGCCGTCAGGCTAGGGAAATCTGCCCCCGACTCAGCCCAGCGGGGCGATGGCGGCGGCGGCGATGGCCTGCTGCAGGATCGGGGTGCCGGCCACGGTGGAGCTGGCCCAGTCGAACAGGGGGCTGGAGAGCACCCCGCCCACGGCGGTGATCACCACACAGCCCACCAGCGCGGCCCGCAGGGGCTGCATTCCGGCCAGGTTCCAGGTGATGGCGGGGTAGGCCTTGACCACATCGGAGGCCTCCTGGGGTTCTTTGACCACCATCATCTTGATCACCGAGATGTAGTAGTAGATCGACACCACCGAGGTGACCAGACCCACCACGACGAGCAGGTACTGGTGGTCGGCCCAGCCGGCGAAAAAGAGGTAGATCTTGCCGAAGAAGCCGAGCATCGGCGGGATGCCGCCGAGGGAGAGCAGGCACAGACTCAGGCCCAGGGTGATCAGGGGATCCTTCTGATAGAGGCCGGCGTAGTCGGCGATGCGGTCGCTGCCGGTGCGCAGCGAGAAGAGGATGATGCAGGCGAAGGCGCCCAGGTTCATGAACAGATAGGCCGCCATGTAAAGCACCATCGCCGAGAAGCCGTCCTCGGTGCCGCACACCAGGCCGATCATCACGAAGCCGGCCTGGCCGATGGAGCTGTAGGCCAGCATCCGCTTCATCGAGGTCTGGGCCAGGGCGACCACGTTGCCCAGCACCATGCTCAGCACCGCCAGCACGGTGAACAGGAACTTCCACTGGGCATCGAAGCTCTCGAAGCAGCCCACCAGCAGCCGCACCGCCAGGGCGAAGCCGGCCGCCTTCGAACCCACCGAAAGGAAGGCGACGACGGGGGTGGGGGAACCCTCATAGACGTCGGGGGTCCATTGGTGGAAGGGCACGGCGGCGATCTTGAAGGCCACGGTGGCCAGCACGAACACCAGGGCCAGGGCGGTGATCGGCGAGGCGCTCGTCTGCAGGGCCAGGCCGATGGTGGCCAGGCTGGTGGCACCACCGCTGAGGCCGTAGAGGAGCGAGGCGCCGTAGAGGAACACGGCGGCGGCTGCCGATCCCACCAACAGATACTTCAGGGCCGCCTCGGAACTGCGGGCATCCCGCTTCATGTACCCCGCCAGCAGGTAACTGGCAACCGAGAGGGTCTCCAGGGAGATGAAGATGCTGACCAGGTCGGTGGAGCCGCACAGGAACATGGCCCCCAGAGTCGCGGCCAGAAGGATGGCGGCGTATTCCCCCATCGGTGTGCCGCTGCGCTCCACATAGCGCCAGCTCAGCAGCAGGGAGATCAGGGTGGAGGCGGCCACCACCGCCCGGAAGGCGATGGCCAGGTTGTCGGCCAGGAAGGAGCCCAGGAAGGAGGGCTCCAGGGGGCTGTTCCACTGCAGGGCCAGCAGCGCCAGGGAGGCGCCCAGGCCGCCGTAACAGATGGGCGGCACCCAGCGGCTGGCGGCCTTCTCGCCGGCCAGGTCGACGACGAGACAGACCACCAGGGTGAGCAGCACGGCCACCTCCGGAGCGATCGCCCCGGCGTTCAGCTGCAGGGCCAGGGCGCTGGTCCCCAGACCCGAGACGATGGCCTCGGCGGCGGAAGCGGCGGTGGTGGCGGCAGGGATGACGGAGCTCGCTGCTGCCAGAAACAGGTCGGCCACAGGGTTCGGGTAGGCACGCGATGTGGCGGACTGTAGCCGCCATCTGGAGGGGCGGTCTGGTGCCCGGATACCCGCTGGGTCGCCCGATGCGATAAAGAAGGAAGCGGTATCGCGCCTTCCCGTGGCCCACACCCTGGTCATCGTCGAGAGCCCCACCAAGGCCCGCACCATCCGGGCGTTCCTGCCCAAGACCTTCCGGGTGGAGGCGTCGATGGGCCACGTGCGCGATCTTCCCAACAACGCCAGCGAAATTCCTGCCGCCCACAAGGGCGAGAAGTGGGCCAACCTCGGCGTCAACACCGCCAACGGCTTCGAACCCCTCTACGTGGTGCCGAAGGACAAGAAAAAGGTGGTCAAGGAGCTCAAGGACGCCCTCAAGGACGCCGACCAGCTGCTGCTGGCCACGGACGAGGACCGCGAAGGCGAGAGCATCAGCTGGCACCTGCTCCAGCTCCTGGGGCCGAAGGTGCCGGTGAAGCGGATGGTGTTCCACGAGATCACCAAGGAGGCGATCGGCCGCGCCCTCGACCAGACCCGCGACCTGGACATGGAGCTGGTCCATGCCCAGGAGACCCGCCGCATCCTCGATCGGCTGGTGGGCTACACCCTCTCGCCCCTGCTCTGGAAGAAAGTGGCCTGGGGCCTCTCCGCCGGCAGGGTGCAGTCGGTGGCGGTGCGGCTGCTGGTGCAGCGCGAGCGGGCCCGCCGCGCCTTCCGCAGCGGCAGTTACTGGGATCTCAAGGCCCGTCTGGAGCAGACGGCCTCGCCCTTCGAGGCCAAGCTCACCCACGTGGGGGCCGAGCGCATCGCCGGCGGCTCCGACTTTGACGAGACCACCGGCGGCCTCAAGCCCGGCAGCAAGGTGAAGCTCCTCAGCGAGGCCGAGGCGGCCGCCCTCAAGGCCGCCGTGGAAACCTCCCCCTGGCGGGTGGCGGCGGTGGAGGAGAAGCCCACGGTGCGCAAGCCCGTGCCCCCCTTCACCACCAGCACCCTGCAGCAGGAGGCCAACCGCAAGCTGCGGCTCTCGGCCCGCGACACCATGCGCACGGCCCAGGCCCTCTACGAGCGCGGCTTCATCACCTACATGCGCACCGATTCGGTGCACCTCTCCGACCAGGCCCTGACGGCGGCCCGCAACTGCGTCGGCGCCATGTACGGCAAGGAGTTCCTCAGCCCGGCGCCGCGCCAGTTCAGCACCAAGGCCCGCAACGCCCAGGAGGCCCACGAGGCGATCCGGCCCGCCGGCGAGAGCTTCCGCACGCCGAAGGACACCGGCCTCGACGGCCGTGACCTTGCGCTCTACGAACTCATCTGGAAGCGCACCGTGGCCAGCCAGATGGCCGATGCCCGGCTCACCCTGCTGGCCGTCGACATCGAGGCGGCGGGTGCCACCTTCCGGGCCAGCGGCAAGCGCATCGACTTCGCCGGCTTCTTCCGCGCCTACGTGGAAGGCAGCGACGACCCCGATGCGGCCCTGGAGGGCCAGGAGGTGCTGCTGCCCTCGCTCGCCGTCGGTGACGCGCCCCTCTGCCGGGGCGTCGAGGCCCTCGGCCACCAGACCCAGCCACCGGCCCGCTACAGCGAGGCGGCCCTGGTCAAGACCCTGGAGAAGGAGGGCATCGGCCGCCCCTCCACCTACGCCAGCATCATCGGCACCATTGTCGACCGGGGTTACGCCACCCTGCAGAACAACTCCCTCACCCCCAGCTTCACGGCCTTCGCCGTGACGGCCCTGCTGGAGGAGCACTTCCCCGACCTGGTGGACACGGCCTTCACCTCGAAGATGGAGCACACCCTCGACGAGATCTCCACGGGCAAGGTGTCCTGGCTGCCCTACCTGGAGGGCTTCTACAAGGGGGAGAAGGGCCTGGAGACCCAGGTGCAGCAGCGGGAGGGCGACATCGACCCCGGCATCTCCCGCACGGTGGTGCTGGAGGGCCTCCCCTGCGTGGTGCGCATCGGCCGCTTCGGCGCCTACCTGGAGACCAAGCGGGTGGCGGACGACGGCAGCGAGGAGCTGCTCAAGGCCACCCTGCCCCAGGAGATCACCCCGGCCGATCTCGACGCCGAGAAGGCCGAGCTGCTGCTGCGCCAGAAGGCCGAAGGCCCCGAGTCCCTCGGCGAAGATCCCGAGACCGGCGAGCAGGTCTATCTGCTGTTCGGCCAGTACGGCCCCTACGTGCAGCGCGGCCAGGTGAGCGAGGAGGTGCCCAAGCCCAAGCGCGCCTCCCTGCCCAAGGGCGTCAAGCCCGAGGATCTCAGCCTCGAGGACGCCCTGGGGCTGCTGCGGCTGCCCCGCCACCTGGGCGAGCACCCCGACGGCGGCAAGGTGCAGGCCGGGCTGGGGCGCTTCGGTCCCTATGTGGTCCACGACAAGGGCAAGGGCGAGAAGGACTACCGCTCCCTCAAGGCCGATGACGACGTGCTGGCCGTGGGGCTGAGCCGGGCCTTGGAGCTGCTGGCCATGCCCAAGAAGGGCCGCGGTGGCCGCACCGCTCTCAAGGATCTCGGCGTGCCCGAGGGCTCCGAGGAGGCCATCCAGCTCTTCGACGGTCCCTACGGCCTCTACGTCAAGCAGGGCAAGGTGAACGCCTCCCTGCCGGAGGGCACCACCGCCGACACCATCAGCCTGGAGCAGGCGGTGGAGCTGCTGGCCGCCAAGGCCGCCAGCGGCAAGGGGGCGTCCCGGGCCCGGGCCGGCACCAAGGCGGCCGCCAAGCCCGCCGCCAGGAAGTCCGCCGCCAAGACAGGAACCACCAAGACCGCCGCCGCCAAGGCCCCCTCCACCAGGAGCGCGGCCGCCAAGGCCACCGGCACCACCACCGCCGCCGCCAAGAAGCCCCCCGCCACCACCAAGTCCGGTCGCCTGCGGGCCAGCTCCGTGCGGGTGATCAAGCCCGCGGCCAGCTGATGGCCCATCCCCGCCCCCCCCTTTTGCTGGCGGGACCCCTGCTGACCCTGCCCCTGCTGCTCTCCGCCTGCGGCGGCACGCCCTTCGGCGACGCCCTCTCCCGCAGTTTCTCGCGCGCTCCAGCGGCTCCCGCCGCCCCGGCACCCGTGAGCCGCACCACCGCCCCGGCCACGCCGGCCCCCACCCCGGCCGCCCCGAAGCCTGCGGCCGGCAAGGAGCCTCCGGCGACAGCTGCGACCACGCCGGCCGGCCAGGCGGCCGGATCCCTCCCGGTGGCCCCCGCGGCCCCGGCCGTTCGGCCCGCCCCCTACCGCGTCACCATCCGGCTTCCCCAGGCGGATCCCTCCGCCCCGGCCGAGGTGGTCACCAGGGCCCTGCGGGCCGCCGGCGTGCCCTTCGAGGTGGAGACGATCGAGCGCATGCCCTCGGCCGGCTCCGGGGCCGCCGAAAGCCCCGCCGCCCCTGCGGGCACCGCCAACGGCGCCGCCCCCGCCACCTCCCGACCGGCGCCGGCGCCGCGCTGACCCGATGACCCCTCCCCTCCGGCGCCAGCTGAGCCATCGCCAGGCGCGCCAGCTGATGGACACCGCCTACCTGGCGGCCGCCACCGCCCTGCTCTGGGTGGCGCTCTACTACCTGCCGGTGGGCAGCCCCCTGTTCCGCCTGGCCCTGCCCCTGCCCCTGGCCCTGCTGCAGCTCCGCCATGGCTGGCGCTGTGCCCTCGAGGGCGTGGTGGTGACGACCCTGCTGCTGGTGGCCCTGATGGGGCCGATCCGCGGCCCCCTGGTGCTGTTCCCCTACGGCCTGCTCTCCCTCTGGCTGGGCTGGGGCTGGCGTCGCCGCAGCAGCTGGTGGCTCACCCTGGGGGTGGGCGGCCTGATCGGCGCCGCCGGCTTCCTGGTGCGGGTGGCCGTGCTCTCGGTGCTGGTGGGGGAGAACCTCTGGGTGGTGATCACCACCGCCGCGGCCAACCTGCTGGACCGGCTGGCGGGGGTGGTGGGTCTGGCGGGCGGGTTCGACCTGGACCAGGTGCAGGTCGCTGCCCTGCTGCTGGTGCTGCTCCAGAACCTGATCGTGGTGCTGGCCCTCCACGCCGTGGCCTACTGGATCTTCCCCCGGCTCGACCAGCCCATCAGCGAGCCGCCGCCGGCCCTGCGCGGCCTGGTGGCCCTCGACCCCCTTTGAGCCTGCCGGGCTTGATCACCGGTTCCGCCGCTGCCGCCGAGGCCTGGGGCCGACCCTGGCGGCAGGGGTGGCGCGAGGCGGAGGTGCTGGTCCTGCTGGCGGGCACGGACACGGCTGCTGTCCCTGGCATCTCCGCCGCGGGTGCCACCCCCGCCTCCCGCCGCCGCACGGCGGCGGCCGATGCCGAGCTGCTGCTGCTGGGCCCCGCCGCTGAGCGCCCCCATGCCCTGCCGCCCCTGCCCGCCGGCGTGTCCCCCGCCCTGATCAGCCATGTGGTGCTCCGGGAGCTGGGCCTGGTTCCCCTGGTGGTCGACCTCGGCTGCCCGGTGGCCCCGGCGGTGCCCCACCTGCGGTTGCCGGGACCGGCGGGGGCCGGGCCGGCCCGCTGCCTGAGCGGGGGGGCGGCCCTCGATCCGGGGCGGCTGGAGGCCCTGCTGGCCCTGGGCCGCCGCTGGGGCGAGCGCCTGGCGGCGGGGCGCCCCCTGCTGCTGGCGGAATGCGTGCCCGGTGGCACCAGCACCGCCCTGGCGGTGCTGACGGGCCTGGGGGTGGCGGCCGATGGGCTGGTGAGCGGCAGCCTGCGCCACCCCGACCATGGCCGCAAGGCGGCCCTGGTGGCACAGGGGCTGGGCGCGGCGGGCCTGGAGGGCGGTGACGGCGCTGCGTTGCGGGTGGCCGCCGCCGTGGGGGATCCGATGCAGCCCCTGGCCGCCGCCATGGTGCTGGCCGCCGCCGCCGCCGGCCGGTCCGTGCTGCTGGCGGGGGGCAGCCAGATGGCGGCGGTGCTGGCCCTGGCCCTGGCCCTGGCGCCCCCCACCCTGCGCCCGGCGGTCGCCGCCGCCGCGGCCGTGGGCACGACGGCCTGGGTGGCCCATGAGGCCGACAGCGACCTGGCCCTGCTGCTGCAGCGCATCGGCGCCCGCTGGGGGGTGGAGCCCCTGGCCTTCGCGGCCGACCTGCGCTTCCCCGAGCCCTGCCACCCGGCCCTGGCGGCCTACGAGAACGGCTATGTGAAGGAGGGCGTGGGGGCGGGGGGCCTGGCCCTGCTCTGGCAGCTCAGCGGCCGTCCCGCCCCGGCCCTCGCCCGCCTCTGCGACCAGGCCTGCGCCACCCTGCTGGGGCCGCCGCCGCCTACGGTCCGCTAGATGGGTGCCCCCTTCTCCCCACCGCCGACCCCGGCCCTCAGCCGCCGCACCCTGCTGCGTCTCGGTGCCGCCTCCGCCCTCACCCTGCTGGCCGGCTGTGACCGCCAGGAGACGCTGCTGCTGGCCAGCCGCGGCGACCTGCCCGCCGCCTGGGCCCGGCGCCTGCCCAAGCCCTGGCGCAGCCAGCTCCTGGAGGATCCCGCCCAGGTGCTGGCCCGGGCGGCCGCTCCCCTGACGGGTCTGCTGCAGCTCAGCGATGGCTGGGCCACCGAGCTCAGTCCCGCCGACCTCCAGCCCATCGGCACCCCGGCCCTGGTCGAGCGGCTGGCGCCGATGGCGGCCCCGCTGGCCCGCCTCCATGGACCGCCCGGCGCCGGCCCCCTGGCCTTCCCCTGGTCCTACGGCCCCTGGGTCCTGGTGCTGCGCAGCCGCCCCGACCTGGCCCGGCGCCGGGCCGAGGGCTGGGATCTGCTGCTTGACCCCAGCCTGGCCGGCCGTCTGGTGCTGCCCTCCTCCCCCCGGGTGACGATCGCCCTGGCCGGCGAGGACCCGGAGCGCCTGCGGCGGCTGCGGCGCGCCGCCCTGGCCTACGACGAGCGGGACGGGCTCAGCCTGCTGCTCACCGGCGAGGCCGAGGCCGCCGTGCTGCCCCGCCAGCGGGTGGTGGGCCTGCTGCGCCGGGATCCCCGGCTGCAGGTGCTGCTGCCCGAGAGCGGCGCCCCCCTCACCTGGAACCTGCTGCTGCGGCCGGCCGGGCCCCACCCGGAGCCGCCCCTGGAGTGGCTGGGGGAGGCCCTGGAGCCCCCCCTGCTGCCGGCCCTGCTGGCGGGCGGCTGGGTGCCGCCCCTGCCCAGGGAGCAGCTGCAGCGGGCCCTGGCGGACTTCCCGGCGGCCGTCGCCGCCCTGCTGCTGCCCCCCCAGCCGGTGCTGGAGCGCTGCTTCAGCCTGGCCCCCCTCACCGCCGCCGAGCGGACCGCGTTGCAGCGGCTCTGGGATGGGGCCGCCCCGGATCCCGCCGCCTGAACCCATCCGAGCAGCTATCTGAGCGGGCTCAGCCCCACAGGCGCCGTCGCGGGGCGGCCGCCAGCCGGCGGTGGGTGTCCGCCAGCAGGTCGGGGATGGGCAGCTGCAGGGGACAGCGGGGCAGGCAGGCGCCGCAGCGGCCGCAGGCGGAGGCATCCACCGCTTCCCACCAGTGGCCGGCCCGGCCGATCAGGTTGTAGCGCTCCGTGGCGAACGGCTCCATGCCATGGCCCACCGCCAGGTTGCGCAGCCGCAGCAGGGCAGGAATCGGCACGGCGTTGGGGCAGGGCAGGCACTGGCGGCACTGGCCGCAGCGGTCGGCCCCGAGCCGCTCCCTCCCGGCCGCCTCCAGGCGGGCCAGGGCCGCCGCCAGGTCCCGCCCGTCGCTGGTGGTGCCGGCGTCGGCCAGCCGCACCGCCCAGGCCAGATCCTCCGGCACGGCGGCCCCCAGGGTGAGGGTGCTGATCCCCTCGGCCAGCAGGAAGCGGTAGGCCAGCTCCAGCGGTGCGAAGGGGGCGCAGTCGGCGACGAGCTCAGCGGGTGGGTCATGGAGACGGCCGCCCTTGTCGGCCGGGGAGATGGCCATCACACCGATCCCCGCCGCCAGGGCGGCCCGGGCCAGGGGCAGCCGCTCCTGGTCGAACAGGTGCACATGCAGGCTGCAGAAGCCGAAGCGGCCGGTTTCCAGGGCCGCCTCGATCAGGGCCGTGTCGCCATGGCTGCTGAAGCCCACCTGCCCCACCAGCCCCTCTCCCGTGGCCCAGGCCAGCAGGTCGGCACCCGGCCCCGAGAGGGCCCAGGTCAGATGCTCCGGCCGGTTGAGGCCGTGCACCGCCAGGTTGTCGAGCCGTTCGACCCCCAGTCGCCGCAGGCAGGCCCGCAGCTGGGCCCGGCCGTCCTCCAGGGCCGCTCCCGGCAGCAGCTTGCTGGTCAGCACCAGGGCCGCCCGGCCGGCGGGATCCCGCTCCCCCAGCCGCTCGAGGGCCCGACCGAGAAAGGCCTCGGCGGGGCCGTAGGCGGGGGCCGTCTCGATGTGGTTGATGCCCGCCGCCACGGCCGCGTCCAGCACCGCCTCCATCACCGCCGGGGAGTCGAGGGCCCGCATCGTGCCGAGGGTGAAGGTCGACACCGGCCGCCCCCGTCCGAAGGGCCGCCGTGCCGCCGCCAGCGGCGTCACCGGCGGCTCAGAGGCCAGGGGCGCCGGCCTCGGGGCCGTCCTCCGGGCCCGGATCGGCCTCGGCGACGGTGCGCCCGATGTGGCGGATCAGGTCGGCCGGGGTGGTGCGCTCCAGGAAGCGGCGGAAATCCTCCTGATCTTCGGCATCGGCCTCCGCATCCACGGGAATCGACGCGTCGGCGACCACCTCCTCGAGCATCCAGATGCCGCTGTCGGTGCGCAGGGCCAGGGCGATGGCATCGCTGGGGCGGGCGTCCAGTTCCAGCAACTGGTCGGTGCCGTTCTGGAGCTTGAGGACGGCCCGGAACGTGTTGTCCTCGATCGTGTGAATGATCACCCGCTCCAGCCGCAGGCCACCGGCCTCCAGCAGGCTGGCCATCAGGTCGTGGCTGAGGGGCCGGGGCGGCCGCTCCCGGTTCAATCCCGAGAGGATGTTCTGGGCCTGGGCCTGGTCGATCCAGATCGGCACCTGCCGGCGGCCGGAAGGGTCCCGCAGCAGAACGATGGGGCTGCGGCTGGCCGCATCCAGGGCGATCCCGGCGACACGCATTTCAACCATGGTCGGGCCCGTCCCTCGTGCGTGTTGGTCCCCGTGAAACGATTATGGCCAGTGCCGCCGCCTCAGGGGATGTTCACCGGACTGGTGCAGGCCATCGGCAGGCTGGAGCGGAGTCCGGCCGGTGTGCGGGTGCGCACCGACCTCGGCCCCCTGGCCCTGGGGGTCAGCGTCGCGGTCGACGGGGTCTGCCTCACGGTGGCCGAACTCCTGGCCGATGGCTTCCGGGCCGACGTCAGCGAGGAGACCCTGGGCCGCAGCACCCTGGCTGGGCGGGCCGCCAGCGTTGGCCGGGTCAACCTGGAGCCGGCCCTGCGCCTGGCCGACCGGCTCGGGGGCCATCTGGTCAGCGGCCACGTTGATGGCCTCGGGGAGATCACCGCCATCGAGCGGCAGTCAGGCTCCTGGCGGCTGGAGGTGGCCTGGCAGGATCCGGCCTACGGGCGCTACGTCTGCGAGAAGGCGAGCGTGGCCCTCGACGGCATCAGCCTCACGGTGGCGGGCTGTGAGCCCGACGGCAGCCGCTTCTGGATCGCCGTGATTCCCACCACCTGGACCGGCACCACCCTGGCGGAGCGCCGCGTGGGGGACCCGGTCAATCTGGAGGCCGACCTGCTGGCCAAGTACACCGAGCGGCTGCTGCGACCTGCCGCGGCGCCGCCCCAGGCCACCCTCTCCTCCGCCTGGCTGGCGGAACACGGCTGGGGCTAGGCGCGCCGGGACGGGCGACGCGGCCGATGCTGCGACAGATCACGTCTCGTTGTCAGTGGAGGGCGCCACCGTCACGCTGGCCACAGTCCGAACGGCGCCGATGTTGAGCCCCGATGCCCGCTCCTCCCGCCAGGCGATGGGGGCGGCCCTGCGCGCCTTCACCCTGGCCGAAGGGGTGATGCTGATCGTGCTGGGGGTGCTGGCCCTGGTCTTTCCCGTGCTGGCCTCCAAGTGGGTCACCGCCGTGGTGGCCATCGCCTTCCTGGTGGGGGGCCTGGTGGGCTGGATCAGTTCCCTGCTGCGCTCCCCGGGCCTGAGCCGGGCGATCACCTTCTGGCGCCTGGTGACCTCCACCCTGTTCCTGGTGCTGGGGGTCTGGATGATCCAGCAGATGGCGGCCGGTCCGGCGGCGGCCGCGATTCCGATGGCGGGCCTGGCCCTGGCCATCGGCGTGGTGTTCGTGGTGGAGGGGATGGTGGAGGTCCTGGTGGCGACCTCCCACCGTCACATCGCCGGCTGGCGCTGGGGACTGGTGAACGGCCTGGTGACCCTTGCCCTGGGGCTGCTGATCCTCACCATGAAGTTCTGGAGCCTGCTGTGGGTGGTGGGCACCCTGGTGGGCATCAGCTTCCTGTTCAGCGGCATCGACCTGCTGCGCTTCAGCGCCAGCTTCCATCCCGAACAGGACTGAAGGCCCAAGCCGGACGGGGGGCACCGGAGGCTCGCAGCCGGCGTCAGGACGGGCCGTCCGTGCTCGCTCCGTCGAGGGGCAGCAGCCAGATCGACCCGGTCTCCTTGTGGATCTCGATCCGGAACTCCTGGCCGGGCTCCAGCCCCATGCGCCGGGTGTAGGCCTGGCCGATCAGCAGGTTGCCGTTGCCGTGGACCCGGGTGCGGAACTCGGCCTGGCGCCCCTTGCCCACCCCGGCCGAGCCGCCGCCGCCGGCGCTGGACGGCACGGGGTAGCCCTTGGCAGCCACCAGGGCGCGGTAGAAGTTCTTCCTGAGCACCCGTCCGCTCGGCCCCACGTAGCCGCAGGCCCGGGCGATCTGCTCCTCCGGCCGGTTGCTGAGGGAACGGGCCCGCTCCAGCAGGGCCTGGCCCTCCAGCATGACGGTGCCGGCTGGACTGTCCTCGTTGGCTGGTCCTTTCTGGGCACCCATCAGCCGGTCAGACGGAGACATCTGAATGAATTGTGCCGATCGTTGTGCTGAACGGGCAACGGTCAGCGAATCAGAGCAGGTAAAGAATCCCGTAAAGCACCACCCAGATGCCGTCGACGAAGTGCCAGTAGAGCTCGGCGGCCTCCAGGCCGAAGGGGTCGGCACTGGTGACGCGGCCCCCGTTGCGGGTCTGGACCCAGACCAGCAGGATGCAGATCACACCGAGGGTGACGTGCAGGCCGTGGAAGCCCGTCAGGGCATAGAACGTGCTGGCGAAGAGGTTGTCGGTGAGGCCGAAGGGGAGGGTAAAGTACTCCACCATCTGGCCGGCCAGAAACGCCGCCCCCAGGGCCGCGGTGAGCAGCAGCCAGTTGCGACAGGGCCCCATGCGACCCAGCAGCAGATTGCGGCCGGAGCGGTGGAAGGTGTAGCTGCTGACCAGCAGCAGCATGGTGTTGATCGATGGCAGCAGCAGTTCCAGCTCGTAGGTGGAGCCCGCCGGCAGGGGATTCACCGCCCGGAAGGTGAGATAGGCGGCGAAGAAGCCGGCGAAGGTCATCCCGTCGGCCACCAGGAACGTGGCCAGGCCGAAGAGCCTGAGATCGGCATGGCCGCCCTGGGCCTCGGCGGCGGCCGCTTCGGCGGCGGTGGCGCTGCTGCTGGTGGCGAGGCTGGTCATGGCGGCCGGACGGTGGTGGAGGGGGTGAAGAGGGCGGGGCAGAGGGTCAGCGGCGGCCGGCGCCACTCCAGAGGTCCCGGCCGGTGGCGGCCTGAACGCTCAGGGTGTCTTCGTCGACCCCGTAACCGTAGGGGTGCTGCACCAGCGGCGCCTCACCGATCCAGTTCTCCACCGGCGGCGGCGAGGAGGTGAGCCATTCCGGCGTGAGGGCGTTCCAGGGGTTGTCGCCGGCCACCTTCCCGCGGAAGGCGCTGACGATCACGTTGTAGAGGAAGGGCAGGCTGCTGACGGCCATCAGCAGGGCCCCCACACTGCTGATCTGGTTGAGGGTGGTGAAGCTGGGGTCGTACTCCGCCACCCGGCGCGGCATGCCGTTGAGGCCCAGCCAGTGCTGGGGGGCGAAGCAGAGGTTGAAGCCGATGAAGGTGAGCAGGAAGTGCAGCCGGCCGAGATCCTCGTTAAGCATCCGGCCGGTGAACTTCGGATACCAGTGGTAGACCGAGGCGAAAATCACGAACACCGTGCCGCCATAGACGATGTAGTGGAAGTGTCCCACCACGAAGTAGGTGTCGTGGACATGGATATCGAAAGGCACCTGGGCCAGGGCCACTCCGGTGATGCCCCCGAAGACGAAATTGACGATGAAGGCGCAGGAGAACAGCATGGCGCTGTTGAGGGCCAGCTTGCCGCCCCAGAGGGTGGCGAGCCAGTTGAAGAACTTGATTCCCGTAGGCACCGCGATGAAGGAGGTGGCGATCGTGAAGAACAGGCGCATCCAGGGCGGGGTGCCGCTGGTGAACATGTGGTGGGCCCAGACCACCAGGCCCAGCACCACGATGGCCAGGATCGAATACACCATGGTGGTGTAGCCGAACAGGGGCTTGCGGGCGTGGATGGGCAGGATCTCGCTCACCAGCCCGAAGGCCGGCAGCACCATGATGTAGACGGCCGGGTGGGAATAGAACCAGAAGAGGTGCTGGTAGACCACCACATTCCCGCCCAGGGCCGGGTTGAAGAAGCCCGTGTGGGCGACGATGTCGAAGCTCAGCAGCAGCAGGGTGCCGGCCAGGACGGGGGTGGAGAGCACCACCAGGATGCTGGTGCCGAGCATCGCCCAGCAGTACATGGGCAGCTGCATCAGCTTCAGGCCGGGCCGGCGCAGCTTGAGCACGGTGGCGATGAAGTTGATGCCGCCGAAGATCGAGCTGCCCCCCAGAAGCAGCACGCTGACGATCCAGACAACCTGGCCCAGGGCCGGGGTGGTGATGCTCAGGGGTGGGTAGGCCGTCCAGCCGGACTGGGCCGCCCCGGTGATGAAGTAGCTGCCGATCAGCAGGATCCCTGCCGGCGGAATCATCCAGAAGGCCACGGCGTTGAGCCTGGGGAAGGCCATGTCCCTGGCGCCCACATAAAAGGGAATCAGGTAGTTGCCGAAGGCGCCGTTCACCACCGGCACGATCCACAGGAAGATCATCACGGTCCCGTGGAGGGTGAGAACTTCGTTGTAGGTTTCCCGGCTGACGAAATCCGAGATCGGGCTGGCCAGTTCGGCGCGGATCACGCCGGCCAGGGCCCCGCCGATGAAATAGAAGAGAAATCCGGTCACCAGGTACTGCAGCCCGATCACCTTGTGATCCAGGCTGAAACTGAAGTAGCGCAGCCAGCCCTGGGGCTGAAGGCTCTCCTGGAAGTCGTTGGGGGAGGCGACGGTCATCGGGCGGATGGGTGCGGGCGGAGTCGGAATCGGGGTCGGGACGTCAGGCGGTGGGGTTGCCCGCGGCGCTGGCCACCGTGGCGGCCACGGGACTGTTCTTCTGCAGCCAGGCGTCATAGGCATCCGGCTCGTGCACCACCACGGTGGAGCGCATGCCGCCGTGGTACGGCCCGCAGAGCTCGGCGCAGATGATCGGGTAGCTGCCCGCCTTGGTGGGCGTGAAGGTGAGCACGGTGGGCTGGCCCGGGATCACGTCCTGCTTGAGGCGGAACTGGGGCACCCAGAAGGCGTGGATCACGTCGTTGGCCTTCATGCGCAGCTCCACGGGCCGGCCGTTGGGCACATGCAGCTCACCGCTGGTGATGTCCCCTTCCGGGTAGTGGAAGATGAAGGCGAACTGCATGGCCGTCACCTCCACCGGCAGGACATTGGCTTCGCCGGCCGCCGTGCCGATGCCGCCCCAGACCCGGGGAGCTTTCACAGGGGCCGAGGCCTCCAGGGCGGGGTCTGCCGTGGTGACGGACGCCTCCATGGTTTCCATCGACGGCATCCGGTGCATGGCGGAGTGGTCGTTGAGGCTGCTCATGCCCCCCATGCGCTCGTAGATGTCGTAGCTGTAGATGCCGACGAACAGCACGACGATCGCCGGGATCGCGGTCCAGACGATCTCCAGCAGCAGATTTCCCTCGATCGCCAGCCCGTCGGTGTGGTCGCCGCTGCGGCGGCGGAAGCGCACCAGGCTGAACACCACCAGGCCGACGATGCCCAGGAACAGGATGGTGCCGATGCTGAACAGCACCCGGAACAGGGAGTCGTAGACAGGCGCGTTGGCGCTGGCGTCGAGGGGCAGGAGGTCGACGTTGTACCCCACCCAGAGGCCGGACAGGACAAGCGCCATGCCCACCAGCAGGGTGACCAGGGAGGAGGGAATCGGCACGGGGACGGCGGCGGGACGGCTTTCTGGAGGGTGGAGAGCCCCTGAGGCCAACAGCTTATGGACGGCCGTTCGCGCGCCGCGCGTTCGTTGTAACCAGCGAAGCAATTTCGGAGAAATTTCACATTCACTTCGGGCGATGTGCTGATTCGCACATCTTTCAAGGCCTGCACACTTCCTGGCCCGTCAAGGCGCCCGCCAGGGCCCCCGCTGCCCGGCGGCGTCCTGCCGTCCGGGGCCCGCTGCCGCGGCGGAAGGTCACTGCGAGCATGAATCTCACCCATGCCCGGCTGTGGTGCGATCGGTCGCCGGGATCCCGGGGTTCCGAGGCTCCTCACACCCCGAGCTGCACCTGAGCGGAGCTGCGATGCCCTTCACCCACGAGCAGATCCAGAGGCTCCGCCACCGCCATCGCGGCTACATCCTCACCCTCGCCACCGAGGTCCTGCTGATCCTGGCGCTGCCGTTCAGTCAGTCACACGCCTGGCTGCTCTCCCTGCTGCTGATCGGCCTGGCGGTGGTGTTGATCACCACCGTGACGCGGTACTCCCCCCTGGTCAGCACCCGGCCCCTGTTCTACGGCCTCGGTGGCCTGGCGCTCGCCCTGGAGGTGCTGTGGCATCTGGCCCTGGCCTTCGATCCACCCCTGGGGCGCCTCGTCACGGTGCCCCATGTGATCGCCTGGCTGCTGTTCTTTCTGGTGGCGCTGATCCGCAAGGTGAAGACCCTGGTGCGCGAGCCCTTCGTGACCCTGGCCGTGGTGATGGGTGCCACCTCCGGCTATCTACTGGTCGGGATTGCCGGCGGGGTGATGCTGGTGGCCCTGTGGGTTCTGCACCCCGGCGCCTTCGACCTTTCCGCCCTGCCGGCGCTTCAGGATCGCCACGATGACGCCGTGGCGATGGCACCGGCGCTGATGGCCGCCTCGTTCATGATCCTGACCACCGTGGGATCGGCGGTGCTCCGCAGCAGCGACGTGACCGGCCAGGTGATCACGGTGGTGATCACGATTTCGGGACAGCTGTACATCGCCATCCTGATTGCCCTGATCCTGGGCCGCTTCCACACCAGGCCCGCCAGAGCCAGGGCCTTGCCGTTGTCCCGTGCCCATCGGGAGGGCCACCAGCCCTCGCATCGCTGACTCCGGACGGCCAGAGGCCCCGCGTTCCCTGCCGGCCGGTGCCTGTGCCTGCCGTTCCATCCCCGTCGGCGACCGCCACCGCTGATGGGGCATAGGGCCGTTCGCCGGCCGCATGTTCGTTGTAGCCAGGGAGGCAATTTCGGAGAAATTTCACATTCACTACGGGCGATGTGCTGATTCGCACATCTTTCAATGCCCGCTAACTTGGGCACCCGGAAGAGCAATCGTTCATGGCCGTGGCGCCGTCCGCGCAACCCCTGCCCCTGCCCCGGTCCGCCACCGGGGCGAGCTGGCCCGTGCGCCTGGTGCCCCTGCTCACCGCCCACCTCGTCGTCGCCCTGGTGGCCCTGGTGGCCATCGGTGGCGCCACCCGGGTGATGCAGGCCGGTCTGGCCTGTCCCGACTGGCCCCTCTGCTACGGCGTGCTGTGGCCGGGCCGCCAGTGGAACCTGCAGGTGTTCCTGGAGTGGTTCCACCGCCTCGACGCCTTCCTGGTGGGCGTGGCCCTGCTGCTCCTGTTTGCCCTCAGCCTGCGGTTCCGCTCCCGCTTCCCCGGCTGGCTGCCCTGGAGTGCCGGCCTGGCCCTGGCCCTGGTGGCTGTCCAGGGCGGCCTGGGTGCCCTCACCGTGCTCAGTCAGCTGGCCGCCCCCACCGTCACCCTGCACCTGGCCGCGGGCCTCAGCCTGGTGCTCCTGCTGAGCGCCATGCACCAGGGCCTGGAGCGCCGGGGCATCGATCTGCCGCGCTGGTGGTCACCCCTCCCCGTCCTGGCCGCCCTGCTGGTCGGCGGCCAGTGCCTGCTGGGGGCGGCCATGGCCAGCCGCTGGGCCGCCCCGCTCTGCCTTGAGGCCGGGGAAGGCTGCCACTGGCTGCTGCTGCACCGGCAGGGGGCCTATCCAGCGGCGGTGACGGTGCTGCTGCTGGCGGCCGCCTCCCTGGCCCTCCCGGCCGGCCACGGCCGGGGCAGGGTGCTGGCTTTCGTCGCCGCGGCCCTGGTGGTGGTCCAGGTGGTGCTTGGGGTGCTCACCCTGCGGCTCCAGCTCGCCGTCCCGGCCGTCACCATCGCCCACCAGCTCACCGCCGCCCTCCTGGTGGGGGTGCTCGGTGGGCTCTGGGGACTCGCGTTCCCGTCCCCGTCCGTTCCTGACCGTCTTGAGGTGGCCCATGGTTAGTGTCAGCGCCGTGGCGGCCATCGCCGCACCTTCCGCGCCGGCGGCGATCCGGCCTTCGGTGAAGCTCCCGGCCTGGCTGGAGGTGGCCAAGCCCCGGCTGATCCCCCTGCTGCTGGCCACCACCGTGGGCGGCATGGCCCTCACCGCCGCCTGGCCGCTGGAACCGGTGCGCCTGCTCTGCACCCTGGTGGGCGGTTCGATGGCCTCGGCCGCCGCCGGGGTCCTCAACTGTCTCTGGGAGCAGGAACTCGACGGGCGCATGCAGCGCACCAGCCGTCGTGCCCTGCCCTCGGGCCGCCTGGCCCAGCGCCAGGCCTTCGGCCTCGCGGTCGCTCTCACCATCGCCTCGGTGCTGGTGCTGGTCCTGGGGGTCAACGCCCTGGCCGCGTCCCTGGCCCTGCTGGGCCTCTGCAGCTACGTGCTGCTCTACACGGCCCTGCTCAAGCCCCGCACCACCCAGAACATCGTCATCGGTGGCATGGCCGGGGCGATTCCGCCCCTGGTGGGCGCGGCGGCCGCCACCGGCCACCTGGGCTGGAGCAGCTGGTGGCTGTTCAGCCTGGTGATGGTCTGGACCCCGGCCCATTTCTGGGCCCTGGCCCTGCTCCTGCACGAGGACTACCGCTCCGTGGGCATTCCGATGCTGCCGGTGGTGAAGGGTCTGACGGTCACGGCCCGGGCCATCGGCCGCTACAGCTGGGCCACGGTGGCCCTGAGCCTGGCGGGGGTGGCCGCCCTCCCCAGCGGCGGCTGGCTCTACGGCCTGCTGGTGCTCCCCTTCAACGCGAGGCTGCTGCAGCTCAGCGCCAGCCTGGCGGAGGACCCGGGCGATCCGCGCCGGGCCCGCAGCCTGTTCCGCTGGTCGATCTTCTACCTCTTCGGCATCTGTTTGCTGTTGGTGCTGGCGCGCACGCCCCTGGCCAGCGCCGTCCACCCGCCCGCCCTGCTGGCCGCCGCCCTCCATCTGGCCCCGGCTGCGGCTGCCTAGATTGGCCTGGCTTCCAGCCCTTCGCGATTGATCCCGGCTTGATCGAGCTCGAGCACCTCAGCAAGCGTTTCGGTGGACGCAAGGTCGCGCCGGTGCAGGCCCTCGACGACCTCTCCCTCAGCGTGCCGGCGGGTTCCCTCTACGGTCTGCTCGGGCCCAACGGCGCCGGCAAGACCACGGCCCTGCGCATTCTCTGCACCCTCCTGGCCCCCGATGCCGGCCAGGTCCGGGTGGCTGGCGTCGATGCCCTGGCTGAGCCCCGGGCCGTCCGGCGCCTGCTCGGCTACGTGGCCCAGGAGGTGGCCATCGACAAGATCCTCACCGGCCGGGAGCTGCTCCACCTCCAGGCCGCCCTGCACCACATGGGGGCCGCCGACCGCCTGGAGCGCACCGCCGAGCTGATCGAGCTGCTCGCCATGGGCGACTGGATCGACCGCCGCTGCGGCGGCTATTCCGGCGGCATGCGCCGGCGCCTCGACCTGGCCGCCGGCCTGCTGCACCGCCCCAGGGTGCTGGTGCTCGATGAACCCACCGTCGGCCTCGACATCGAGAGCCGCGCCACCATCTGGCAGGTGCTGCGTCAGCTGCGGGACCAGGGCACCACCGTGCTGCTCAGCAGCCACTACCTCGAGGAGGTGGATGCCCTGGCCGACCGCCTGGCCATCATCGATGGCGGCCGGGTGATCGCCGAAGGCACCCCCGCCGCCCTCAAGGGCGCCCTCGGAGGCGACCGGGTGACGCTGCGGGTGCGGGAGTTCAGTGACGAACAGGAGGCGAGCCGGGTGCGGGACCTGCTCCAGGCCTGCCGCGGTGTCCGCCAGGTGGTGGTCAACCGGGCCCAGGGCTATTCCCTCAACCTGGTGGTGGAGGACAGCGGCGTGGTGGAGACCCTGAGGCAGCAGCTGGCCGAGGCCCAGCTGCCGGTGTTCGCCCTGGCCCAGAGCCGCCCCAGCCTGGATGACGTCTACCTTCAGGCCACCGGCCGCACCCTGAGCGATGCGGAACTCTCCGTGGCCGGTCGCCGCGACCTCAAGGAGGAACGCAAGCAGTCGATGCGATGACCCGCACCCCCCCATCCCCATGACCAGCGCCAGCCCCTCCCTGACCCCCCTTCCCGCCGCCAGCGGTGAACCGTCGGCCCTGGCCGAGATCGCCCAGGAGACGCTCGCCCTCACCCGCCGCCTGTTCGTCCAGCTGGCCCGGCGTCCCTCCACCCTGGTGGCGGGTGTGCTGCAGCCCCTGATCTGGCTGGTGCTGTTCGGGGCCCTGTTCGCCAACGCCCCGGAGGGTCTCCTGCCCGGGGGCATCAGCTACGGCCGCTTCCTGGGGGCCGGGGTGATCGTGTTCACGGCCTTCAGCGCCGCCCTCAACGCCGGGCTGCCGGTGATGTTCGACCGGGAGTTCGGCTTCCTCAACCGCCTGCTGGTGGCGCCGTTGCGCTCCCGCAGCTCGATCGTCTTCGCCTCGGTGCTCTACATCACCAGCCTGAGCCTGGTGCAGAGTCTGGCGATCATGGGCACCGCGGCCCTGCTGGGCTACGGCTGGCCCGGTGGGGCGGGGTTGCTGCTTGTGCTGGTCACCCTGCTGCTGCTCGTCTTCGCCGTCACAGCCCTCAGCCTCGGGCTGGCCTTCGCCCTGCCGGGTCACATCGAGCTGATCGCGGTGATCTTCGTGGCCAACCTGCCGCTCCTGTTCGCCAGCACCGCCCTGGCGCCGATTTCCTTCATGCCCCCCTGGCTGGGCTGGCTGGCGGCCCTGAATCCCCTTACCTTCGCGATTGAACCGATCCGCGCCGCCTACGCGGGATCCTTCCATCTCACCGATGTGGTGCTGGTGGCCCCCTACGGATCCCTCTCGGCCCTCACCTGCCTGGCCATCCTGGCGGGGCTGGCCGCCGGTCTGTTCCTGCTGATCCGCCCGATGCTGGATCGCAAGCTCACCTGACGCCCCGCCCCGTGTCCCTGCCGTCCCCCCGTCCAGAGCTTTCCCATCTGCTGCTCGAAGCCATCCGCCGCAGGGATGCCGCCACCGTTGCCCGCCTCACCGGCCAGTGGGCCCACCGCCACGGGGTGACCTCCCTGGAGAGCTTCCGCACCGGCAGCGTGGTCGCCGAGGCGGGCTGGGAGGCCGGCGACTGGCTGCTGCAGCACATGGATGCGGCGATGGCCCCCGCCAGCGTGACCATGGCCGAGGCCTTCGCGGCCCTCGAAGATTCCTTCTCCGGCCCCCCTCAGCCCGCCCCGATCGCGGCCGTCCCCGCCCCGATCACGCCCGTCCCCAGCCCGGTCACTCCCATCAGGGCCGTCCCCGAGCCGACCGACCCCGTCACGGTCACCGCCGAGGAGCCAGTCCCCGCCCCCCTTGCCGCCCCCGTCGCCACGGCCGAAGGGGCGGCCGGCCTGTCGGACGTCATCGCCTTGCACCCTCAGAGCCCGAGCGCATCGCCGGCTCCGGCGCCCTCCACCCTGGCCGACCTGCGCTCCTGGCTCTCCGCGGCGCCGCAGCATCGCCGCGCCAGCTGATCCCCGAACCCTGCCCCCGCCCATGCCGTCCTCCCGTCCCCTGCCTGAGCGGGCCCAACTCGGTGGTCGACTGATCGTCTCGGTGCAGGCCCCCGAGGGTTCCCCCCTGCGCGACCCCGCCGTGATCGCGGCGATGGCGGAGGCGAGCCTGCTCCAGGGGGCCGCCGGGGTGCGGCTCGAGAGTCCGGAGCACATCGGCGCGGTGCGGCGCCGCTGCCCCGAGGCCCTGATCGTGGGTCTCTGGAAGCGCAGCTTCCCCGGCAGCCCGGTGTACATCACCCCCGGCTGGGAGGAGATCCGTGCCGTCTGGGCGGCCGGAGCCGATGTGGTGGCCATCGATGCCACCGACCGCCCCCGCCCCGATGGTCAGGAGCTGGAGGCGCTGATCACCCGGGCCAGGCAGGAGCTGGGGGCTTCGCTGATGGCGGATGTGGACAGCGTGGCCAACGGGCTGCGGGCGGCGTCCCTGGGCTGCCAGTGGGTGGGCACCACCCTCTACGGCTACACCGAAGCCACCGCCACGTTGCCACCGCCCGCCTGGGACCTGCTGGGCCCCCTGCGGCAGGAGCTGCCTGACGCGGTGGCCCTGATCTGCGAGGGGGGCATCGCCTCGAAGCAGGAGGCGACCCGTGCCCTGGCTTGTGGCGCCGATGCCGTGGTGGTGGGAACGGCGATCACGGGTGTGGACCTGCAGGTGGCCGCCTACGTGAAGGCCATGGCCGGCTGAGCCTCAGCCCAACCGGCCCGTGCGAGGCCCGCGGGGCTCACATCATGCCGGGCATGCCCATGCCGCCCATGCCACCCATCCCTCCCATGCCGCCCATTCCACCCATGCCGCCGTCACCGGCGGGGGGAGCGGGGGGTTCCGGCTTGTCGGCGATCACGGCCTCGGTGGTGATCAGCAGCGAGGCGATCGAGACCGCATCCTGCAGGGCGAGACGCACCACCTTGGCCGCATCCAGGATGCCGACGGCGAGCAGATCGTCGTAGCTGTCGGTGAGGGCGTTGTACCCCTTGCCCTGGCTGAGCATCTGCTGGACCACCACGTCGCCGTTGGCGCCGGCGTTGATGGCGATCTGGCGGGCCGGGGCCGCCAGGGCCCGCTGGACGATCTCGACCCCGGTGCGGACGTCGCCCTCGCAGCGGCTGGCCAGGGCACCGAGTTCCTCGGTGAGTTCCACCAGGGTGCTGCCACCGCCGCCGACGATGCCCTCATCGATGGCGGCCCGGGTGGCGTTGAGGGCGTCCTCGATGCGCAGCTTGCGGTTGCGCAGTTCGGTCTCGGTGGGGGCCCCCACCTTGATCACGGCCACCCCGCCGGCGAGCTTGGCGATGCGCTCGTTGAGCTTCTCCCGGTCGTAGTCGGAGTCGGTGGCCTCCAGCTCCCGCTTGATCGCGGCCACCCGATCGCTGACGGCGGCGCGCTGGTCGTCGGCCGCCACGATCGTGGTCGTGTCCTTGGTGATGGTGATGCGGTGGGCATGGCCCAGGTCGGCCAGGGTGGCCTTGTCGAGGGTCATGGCCCGGTCCTCGCTGATCACCGTGGCGCCCGTGAGGATGGCGATGTCCTCGAGCATGGCCTTGCGGCGGTCACCGAAGCCCGGCGCCCGCACGGCGGCCACCTGGAGCACGCCGCGGGTCTTGTTGACCACCAGGGTGGCCAGGGCCTCACCCTCCACCTCTTCGGCCAGGATCACCAGGGGCCGGCCGCTTTTCGAGACGGCCTCGAGCACCGGCACCAGGTCGAGGACGGTGCTGATCTTGCGATCGGTGATCAGCAGCAGGGGATTGTCGAAGGCGCACTCGCGCCGGTCCTGGTCGGTGACGAAGTAGGGGGAGGAGTAGCCGCGATCGAAGGCCATGCCCTCGGTCACCTCCAGTTCGGTGGCCAGGGATTTGGATTCCTCCACGGTGATCACGCCGTCGGCGCTGACCTTCTCGACCGCTTCGGCGATCATCCGGCCGATCTCCTCGTCGTTGCCGGCGCTCACCGTGGCCACCTGGCGGATGGCATCGCCCGCCACGGCACGGGAGCGGGCGGCGATGCCCGCCACCACCACGGCGGTGGCCTGCTCCATGCCGCGGCGCAGGGCGACGGGGCTGGCGCCGGCGGCCACATTGCGCAGGCCCTCATGCACCAGCGACTGGGCCAGGACGGCCGCGGTGGTGGTGCCGTCGCCGGCGGTGTCCTTGGTTTTCGAGGCCACCTGCTGGATCAGCTTGGCGCCCAGGTTCTCGAAGGGATCCTCGAGTTCGATCTCCTTGGCGATGGTGACGCCGTCATTGATGATGTCGGGGGCGCCGTACTTCTTCTCCAGCACCACGTTGCGACCCTTCGGTCCGATGGTGACCTTCACCGCATCGACCAGGGCATTGACGCCCCGCTCAAGGGACTCGCGGGAGGCGTCGGCGAACTGGATCAGTTTGGCCATCGACGGGGTGACATCAGGAGCATCCGTCGCAGCGTCCCACAGCGACCAGGCCGCAGGCACCCGCCCCTCGGTGGGGAAAGCCGAATGTCCCGTTCAGGGACGGCTGCGGCCCCCCGCCGCAGGAGGTACCTTCGATCCATGGAAGACCTGCTGCAGCAGACCCTCGACAGCGCGGCCACCGAATCGGCCCTCGTCCCCAGCACCAACGCCGACGGCATGGTGTTTCTGCTGATCGCCGCCCTGGGCCTGCTGATGGCCCTGGTCTACGTGCCGATCCGCCTGTTCCTCACCCTCACGGCCCGCAGCCGCCGCCTGCGCCTGCTGCAGCGGATCCGCAAGCTGCGGGAAGACCTGGCCCAGCCCCTGGCCCCCGAATCCTGAGCGGCGCTCAGCGCATCACCATGCCGCCATCCACCTGCAGCACCTGGCCGGTGATGTAAGCCGCCGCCGGATCGGCCGCCAGGAACCGCACCGCCCCGGCCACCTCCTCAGGCTGGCCCATGCGGCCCAGGGGGATGGCGGCGAGGATCGGCTCCTTGTCGAGGTCCCTGGTCATGTCGCTGTCGATGAACCCGGGGGCGACGGCATTGACGGTGATGCCGCGGCTGGCGAATTCGGCGGCGGTGCTGCGGGTCAGGCCGATGACGCCGGCCTTGGCGGCGCTGTAGTTGGCCTGGCCGGGGTTGCCCATCAGGGCCACCACCGAGGTGATGTTGATGATGCGGCCGCGGCGGGCCTTGAGCATGCTGCGGCTGACGGCGCGGGTGCACAGGAACACCCCGGTCAGGTTGAGGTCGATGACGCTCTGCCAGTCGGCGGTCTTCATCCGCATCAGCAGGCCGTCGCGGGTGATGCCGGCGTTGTTGACCAGCACGTCGAGGCGCCCCTCCGTGTCCAGCACGGCCTTCACCATCGCCTCGACGGCCGCTTCATCGGCCACATCCGCCTGATGGCTCCAGGCCCGGCCCCCGGCCGCGGTGATCGCCGCCACCACGTCCTCGGCCGCCTCGGGTGAGCGGGCGTAGTTCACCACCACCGTGGCTCCCGCCAGCGCCAGGGACTCGGCGATGGCCCGGCCGATCCCCCGGCTGGCACCGGTCACCAGGGCGACCTGACCGGAGAGGGGAGCGGCGCTGGACATGGGGTCGGGAGCAGGGTCAGGCGATCGTATGCCTGTCGGCTCAGTCGGTCATCTGGTCGGCACTCTCCAGCGCAGGCCCGAGCACATCGGCGAAGCGCTGCAGCTGCTCCTTGCTGCCCATCACCACCAGCAGCTGGCCGGCCTCCAGGCGGATGTCGCCGCCGGGGTTGGTGACCAGCGTGGCCTCCGGGGTGCCGTAGGTGGTGCCCCGGTAGGCGTAGGGATTGGCCACCGCCGGCGGCGGCGTGCGGATGGCCAGCACCTGGGCGCCGCTGCGGCGGCCGAACTGGATCTCCGCCAGGCTGCGGCCCTGGAGTTCCCCCAGCCGGGAGGGGTCGTCACTGAGCTGGAACTCCTCCACCTCGCAGTCGGAGCCGGCCAGCAGCTCCATGAAGTCGACGGCCAGGGGCCGCAGGGCGGTGGCGGCCATCACCCGGCCCCCGGCCACGTAGGGGCTCACCACCTGGTCGGCGCCGGCCAGGCGCAGCTTGCGGCCCGCCTCGGCGCTGTCGGAGCGGGCGATCAGCCGGCAGCGGGGGGCCAGTCCCCTGGCACTCAGCACCACGTAGAGGTTGGCGGCATTGCTGGAGAGGGCTGCCACCAGGCTGCGGCACTGGTGGATGCCCGCCTCCAGCAGGGTCTCGTCGAGGGTGGCGTCGGCGAACAGCACCGGCAGCCCCCGCTCCTCGGCGGCATCCCGGCAGCCCTGGTCCATCTCCACCACCAGCAGGGGCACCTTCTCCCGGATCAGCTGGTCGGCGATCTCCTGACCGATGCGGCCGTAGCCGCAGAGAATCACGTGGTTGTTCATGCTTTGGACCCAGTTGCGGAATCGGCGCTGCCGCAGGCGCCGGAAATAGCCGGTTTCGGAAAGGCCCACCAGGTTCTGCACGGTGAGCTGCACCACCACGAGCCCTCCGGCGATGGAGAACACGGTGATCAGCCGACCGGCGGTGGAGAGGGGATGGACCTCCCCGTAGCCGATGGTGGCGATGGTGATCGCCACCATCCAGTAGCAATCCCCCCAGTCCCAGCCCTCGGTGATCCGATAGCCGATGGCGCTGGCGTTGACCACCACGAGCAGGGCGATCAGGGGGGTGAGCCAGGGCCGGCGCGACCGGGCGGTGGGGGGACGCTTCCTGCGGGCGAACCACAGGCGACTCATGGGCGTGGCTCAGCCCAGGCCGAGGGCCTTGAGCACGTCGTTGCTGGGGAGCTCACGCAGGTGGCCATCGGAACCCAGTCCTTGTACTCCGTCGCGAAGCGGAAGGCTGTCGCTGCTGCGACCCAGGGCCACCACCGGGGTGCCGCTGAGCAGGGCCAGCTCGATCGTCACCGGATCGCTGGCCAGCACCACGTCACTGGCGGCCACCAGGGCGGCCCGGCCGGGGATCTCGGCCGCTGTGGCCGGCGGCACCTGCCGGGAGCGCAGGCCGGGGAGGGTGGCGGCGATGCGGCCGGGAAGCTCCTGCCAGGCCGCATCGGGCCAGTCGCCGGGGCGGCCGGAGGGGGCCAGCAGCAGCATCGGCCCGTCGCCGGCCGGCAACGCGGCCATGGCCTCGTCGAGGGCGGTACGGGGGAGGGCCAGGCGGAAAGCGGCGGCCTGGAGCTTCACCCCGATGGGCCGCAGGTAGGCCTCGAGGGCCTGGGCCGGCCAGAGCCCCTGGGGCACCTGCACCTTCTCGGTGGCGGAGAAGCCCCCGGCCGCCATCCGGTTGGGGATGTGGCTCATCGAGAGCATCAGGTCGACCTGGCGGCCGGCCGCCAGGTTGATGCAGGCCTGGAAATCCGGCTCCCGCACCGACCCCAGCAGGTTGGCCCAGTCGGCCAGGGTGGCGTCGCCGAAGTTGAAGGGGATCACCTTCTCCACCGCCGGCAGCAGCTTCCAGAGCCCGGCCAGCGAGGGGTGGCAGGCCACCTGGATCTGGAACCGGAGCTGCTCGGCGGTGGCCGCCACGGCCGGAAGCGCCTGCAGCTGGCTGGCGCCGTCGCCCGGGATCAGAAACAGTGCGCGCATCGGGCGTTGGGTCGGGCGGGCCTCGCGGCCTGATTGTATGGAGGGGACTCCAGAGTTCCGCCCGGGCGGCCCATCGCTTGTGCATTTGCTGATCGCCGCCGCCGGCAGCGGGCGCCGCATGGGCGCCGCCACCAACAAGCTGCTGCTGCCCCTGGCCGGACGCCCCGTTCTGGCCTGGACGCTGGACGCCGCCCTGGCCTGCGGGGCGATCCGCTGGATCGGGGTGATGGGCCGGCCGGAGGACGAGGCGGCGATCGGCGCCATCCTGGCCGCGGCGGAGCCCCGCCGGTCCCTGGCCCAGCCCGTGGCCTGGATCGTCGGCGGCGACACCCGCCAGGAGTCGGTGCGGCGGGGTCTGGAGGCCCTGCCGGCCGATGCCGAGGCGGTGCTGATCCACGACGGCGCCCGTTGCCTGGCGGAACCGGACCTGCTGGAGCGCTGCGCCACGGCCCTGACGCAGGCCATGGCCGAAGGGGCCGGCATCATCGCCGCCACCCCCGTCACCGACACCATCAAGCAGGTGGATGGCTGCGGCGTGATCACCGCCACCCCCGAACGCAGCGGGCTGTGGGCGGCCCAGACCCCCCAGGGCTTCGGGGTGGCCCAGTTGCGGGAGGCCCACGGGCGGGCCGAGCGCGAGGGCTGGAGCGTCACCGACGACGCCGCCCTCTACGAGCGCCTGGGGCTGCCGGTGCGGGTGCTGGAGGCGCCCCCCTCCAACATCAAGCTCACCACCCGCTTCGATCTCACCATCGCCAGCGCCGTGCTGGCGGCCCGCGGCGCCTGAGGTCGCCGATGGACAGCGCCACCCAGCTCGAAACGATCGCCGCCCGCTGGCAGGGGTCCTTCCACAACCGGCGCCAGGTGGCTGCCCATGTGGCCAGGGGCGGTCCGGCGGCGCCCGAGCTCACCCGGGAGGTGCGGACGATGGTGGTGGAGCGGCTGCAGGCGCCCCAGCTGGGGGCAGTGGTGCTCTACTTCCAGGAGTTCCGCGCCAGTGCCCCCCACCTGGCCCACCGCCAGCGGGTGGTGGTGCTGCGGCACGATCCGGAGCGCGGCGCCGTGAGGGCCGAGCAGCTGTTCTTCCGCGGCGGCCCCACCTACGACCGTCCGCCCCTGGCGGCCTCCCTGGCGGCGGACCTGGGACCGGAGGCCTTTGATCGCCATCCGGGCTGTGATCTGTTCTTTGAGGCGGAGCCCGCCCTCGATCGCTTCCGCGCCCGCATGGATCCCGGGGCCTGCCGCTACCGCCATCCCCAGGACGGTGAGGTCTGCGCCGAGTTCGAGATGCTCCTCCATCCCGACCAGCTCTGGTACCGGGACCGCAGCCTGCGGCTGGCCGATGGCTCGGTGCGGGGCGAGGTCGACGGGTTCAGCTGGCTGCTGTTCGACCGCGCCGAGGCCGCTGCCGGACTCGCGGAGGCCACCCTGCCGGCGCTGGTGCGGCAGCGGGGTATCTGGCGGGGCACCTTCCGCCGCTATGACGCCGAGGGCGTTCTGCGGGAAACATTTCCGAGCACGATCACCATTCGGGTGAGCCAGGACGCCGGCCGCTGGCTCTATCACCAGAGCAACCTGCATGGCACTGAGGACGCTCCGCTGCGGCGCATCGAGGCCCACGGTGAGATCCATTCCGGCCGGGTGTGGTTCGCCAGCGAGCGTTATCAGGGCTGGGCGATGGATCTGCCGGGCGAGGAGCCTGCCGCCGGCAGCCTGCTGGTGATGCACCCCCGCGACCCGGCGGATCCCGACATTCACGAGACGATCCGCTGCAGCCCCGATGGTCGCCGTCGCTGGCGGGTGAGTCAGCTGCTGAAAGATGGCCAGCTGGTGGGCCGCACGCTGATCGACGAGGAGAGGCTCACGGAGGAGGAGAGGCTCACGGGCGACTGACGGGCCCACCGGCCCCTTCGACGAGGCTCAGCAGGCCCCGGTCGCCGTCGAGCCGGGCCCGCATCCCCAGGGGCAGGGCGGCATTGACGTCGCCGTGGCCCACCGGCAGGCCGGCCAGCACCGGGATCCCCAGATCGGCCGTGCGTTCCCTGAGCACCTGCTCCAGGCTGAAGCGGGAGCCGTCGCCCTCGGGGTCGGTGGGATCGCCGCAGCCCTCGAAGCTGCCGAAGTCGATGCCCCCCAGCCGCTGCAGAGCGCCGCAGAGGCGCCAGTGGGTCAGCATCCGCTCGATCCGGTAGGGCGCCTCGCCCACGTCCTCGAGGATCAGGATCGCCCCGTCCAGGTCCGGCAGGTGCGGCGTGCCCAGCAGGTGGGTCGCCACGGTGAGGTTGGCGGCCAGCAGCGGCCCCTCCACCTGGCCGCCCACCCAGGGCTCCCCCTCGAGGTCGGCCAGGGGTTCGCCGAACAGCAGGGCCCGCAGCCGCTCCCGGCTCCAGGCCGGTTCTGCGGCCAGGGTGGTGAGCAGGGGGCCGTGGATGGCGCCCCCCTGACCCGTCGCCAGCCGGTGCCACAGCAGGGAGGTGACATCGGAGAAGCCCAGCAGCCAGCCCCCCGCCGCCTCCAGGGGCCGCTCCAGCAGCCGGGCCGATCCCCAGCCCCCCCGCACACAGGCCAGCAGGGCCGCTGGTTGCCCCGGGCCGGTGTCTGCGAGCAGATCGCCGGCACGCTCAGCGTCCCGGCCCGCCAGGTAGCCCCAGCGGCGCGGCAGCAGCCGGGCGGGGTCGTCATCCAGCTCCAGGCCCCAGCCGGCCAGCACCGCCAGGCCCGCCTGCAGCCGTTCCAGGTCGGCCAGGGCGGAGCTGGCGGCCACCAGCCGCACCCGGTCGCCCGGACGCAGGGCCGGTGGCTGGTGGGGCGGCGGCTGGGGCGCTGCGGCGGCCATGGGGAATCAGGCGCTGGTGGAAAGGATCACGGCCAGCAGCAGCAGGGCACCAAGCCACACCTGGCCGGCGAAGTGGCGCCCATAGGTGCTGCGGGGCAGGTCGGGGCGCCGCAGCCGGGCCGCCTGCTGCTGCATGGCCAGGGCCGCGACGGTCCAGGGCAGCCAGAACGCCAGGCCCGCCCGCCCCTGCAGCAGCACCGCCAGGGCCAGGGCGGCGCAGGTGAGGCCGTAGCAGAGCGCCACCGCCAGGGGCGCCCGGGGCCCCAGGCTCAGGGCGCTGCTGCGCACCCCGAGGCGCCGGTCGTCCTCCCGGTCGCTCATGGCGTAGACGGTGTCGAAGCCGAAGGTCCAGCTCACCGCCGCCAGCCAGGTGAGCAGCAGGGGCCAGCCCCCCAGGTCGCCCTGCAGGCCCCCTTGGGTGGCCGCCCAGGGAATCAGCACGGCGAAGCCCCAGCAGAGGGCCAGCACCAGCTGGGGATAGGCGAACCAGCGTTTGGCGGACGGGTAGAGGAGCACCAGGGGCAGCGTGGCCAGGGCGAGGCCCACGCAGAGCACCCGGTTGGCGGCCGGCAGGGCCAGCAGGGCCGCCAGCGCCACCACCAGGCAGAGCAGCAGCAGCACGGTCGCGGTGCCCACTCCGAGGCGGCCGTCGGCCAGGGGGCGGTGGCGGGTGCGTTCCACCAGGGGATCGATGCGCCGGTCCCAGAGGTCGTTGGCCACGCAGCCGGCACCGCTCACCGCCAGGCCCCCCAGCACGATCCAGCCCACCAGCAGGGCCGGGGGCGGCACGGCCGGCCCCAGCCAGAGGGCCCAGCCGGCGGGGATCAGCAGGATCAGCCGGCCGCTGGGCTTGTGCCAGCGCAGCAGCTCGAGCCAGGCCGGAGCGCGGCCGGGGGCCATCGGGACGTTCACCGCGGGCAACGGTCGGGTGTCGGCACCCTATCCAACTCCTGTCGGAGACGTTCCAGCGGCCGATCCGGAGCGTCGCCCGGTGGCAAAGTGGCGCCGCCGCCGCCCGGGCCGACCCCCATGCCCCCGATCCCCGATCCGGCGTCAGCCGCGTTGGCTTCGGTCCCCGCCACCACCACGGGTGGGGAACGGCGGGTGGCGGCCATCGACATCGGCACCAATTCCATCCACCTGCTGGTGGCGGCGATCGACCCGGTCCTGGGCAGCTTCTCGGTGGTGGTGGCGGAGAAGTCCACCACCCGGCTGGGGGAGAGGGATCCGGAAACGGGTGACCTCACCCCCGAGGCGATCGAGCGCGCCTACCTCACCCTTCGCCACTGCCGCGACCTGGCCACCAGCCACGGGGTGGAGCAGATCGTCACCGCCGCCACCAGCGCCGTGCGGGAGGCCCCGAACGGCCGGGCCTTCCTGCAGGGCCTGCAGGACCAGCTGGGGCTGGTGGTGGACCTGGTCAGCGGGCCGGAGGAGGCCCGGCTGATCTACCTGGGGGTGCTTTCCGGCCTGTCCTTCGGCGACCAGCCCTATTTCATCCTGGACATCGGCGGCGGCTCCACCGAGCTGGTGCTCGCCGACGGCCGCGATGCCCGCGCCCTGACCAGCACCCGCATCGGGGCGGTGCGGCTGCAGCGGGAGTTCTGCCGGGAGGATCCCCTGACGCCGGCCCGCCGGGGCTTCCTCGAGGCCTACATCCAGGGGGCGATGGATCCGGCCGTCGCCGAGGTGAAGCGGGAGCTGCGGCCGGGGGAGAAGCCCGTCCTGGTGGCCACCAGCGGCACCGCCATGGCGATGGCGGCCCTGGCCTCCGCCCAGGATCCCAATCCGCCCCTGAAGCTCGACGGCTATCGCCTCGGCCGGGCCCGCCTGGACGAGATCGTCGAGCGCCTGGTGGCGATGACCCCGGACCAGCGCCGGGCCCTCACCGCCATCAACGAACGCCGGGCCGAGATCATCGTCCCCGGCGCCCTGATCCTCCAGACCACCATGGAGATCCTCCAGGTCCGGGAACTGGTGGTCTGCGAGCGGGCCCTGCGGGAGGGCCTGATCGTCGATTGGATGCTGCGCAACGGCCTGCTGGTCGACCGCTTCACCTTCCAGAGCACGATCCGCCGCCGCACCGTGCTGCATCTGTCCCGCACCTACGGGGTGGACACGGGCCGGGCCGACCGGGTGGCCAGCCATGCCATGAGCCTCTACGACCAGACCCGGGGGCTGCTCCACGATGACGACGGCGAGGGCCGCGCCCTGCTGTGGGCGGCGGCCCAGCTGCATGCCTGCGGCAAGCACGTCAACATCGCCGCCTACCACAAGCACACCTGGTACCTGATCCGCCATGGGGAGCTGCTGGGGTACTCCGAGGCCGAGCACCTGATGGTGGCGGCGATCGCCCGCTATCACCGCCGCAGCCTGCCCAAGAAGCGCCACGAGTCGTGGCAGCTGATCGAAGCCGGCCAGCACCGTCACACCGTGTTCACGATGGCCCTGCTGCTGCGGCTGGCCGCCGCCCTCGACCGCAGGCCCGCCCCCGGCATCGCCGCGATCACCGTGTCAGCGGACACCGACCGGGCCCATCAGCCCCGTGGCTTCACCATCGGCCTGCAGGCCGGACCTCCGGAGGCCGGGGAGCCGCCCCTGGATCTCAGCCTGGAGGAGTGGAGCCTCCGCTCGTGCGCGGATCTGGTGCTGGAGGCCACGGGCCTGCGGCTCACGGTGACGCAGGCGTCGCCCTGAAGGTGCGCCAGACCACCTGATCGATCCTCCCGAGGGTCTGGGGCGCCAGGCTGCCGGCGCTGGCCGTCACCAGGTCGGGCCGGCCGGCCAGGACCCGCAGACCGCTGCCCAGGGGGAAGCGCTTCTCACCGGTGAAGGTGCCGCGGAAGAGGGTCTCCCCGGCGGCCGTGCGCACCTCCAGCCAGCTGGGCTGGCGGCTCTCCAGCAGCAGCTGATCCGGCGCCGGCTGGGGTGCCGCCGCTGCAGGGGCCGGTGCGGCGGGCTGGCCGGAGGCGGTGGGTTGGCCGGAGGCCGTGGCCTGCCCGGGGGACGCCGCCGGTGAGGGGACCAGGCCCTTCAGGGCCGCCACCGCGACGGCACCGCCCCCCAGGAGGACCAGGACCGCCCACAACCAGCCGGGGGGGCCGCTGCGGCGGGCGGGGGCCGTCGCCGTCAGGACCTTTCGCTGCAGGGGCCGGGCGGCAGGCTTGCGCCCCACCCGCATCAGGCGGCTGTTCTGCAGATCGCTGATCTGCTGGCTCACGTCGATCCCCAGGGCGCCCGCCACCCGCTTGGCCTGGGCCACCACGAAGACCGCCTCCGGCAGGTGCCGGTGGTCGCCGGTCTCGAGGGCCATCAGCTGTTCGCTTCCCAGCCGCAGGCGGTCGGCCAGGTCCTCCAGGCTCAGACCCTGGCCACGGCGGGCCGTGGCCAGCCGTTCGCCCAGCTCGACCAGTTCCGGGATGGGAGCGCTCCAGTCCTCTGCGGCCATGGTCGCGGCAGGAGATTCGGGCAAGGGCAGTGTCTCCTGAAGCGCTGCGTAGCCAGCAGTATGACGAGCGGTCCGGATCGAGACCAGCACCCGTCGCTGGGGACCTTACCGGTACAGAAACCGGAGGAAAGACATGGGCGATACTGGATTCGAACCAGTGACCCCTTCCGTGTGAAGGAAGTGCGCTACCGCTGTGCTAATCGCCCGTCGTTGCGGCCGACACCTCTTCGACACTGAAAGTGGGTCTTTCTGCGGCTGAGAGTTTCGGCCCGGCCCGTTGGCCAGAACCCTCCTACACGGTCGCCGAACTCACTGTCAAATGCCGGCTAGCTGCTGCAGCCAGTGCGCAGACGTCCGACCGCCACGGGATTGAATTCGATGCTCGCTGGCCCGGTGAACAGATCGGGCTGCAGGTCCCTCAGGGCCTGGGCGTCCCGGTTGAGGCGGTCCTGGGCGGCGGTGATGCGGGCATCCCGCCGCTGGAGCCACCGGGCCCGCTCGCCGGCCACCTGCTGCTCCCAGGCCCCGAGGGCCTCCTCGTAGCGTTCGCGGTCGAGGCGCTGGTCCTCCGGGCGGTACCGGGATTCCCTGCCGTCGTCCAGGGGCTGGGGGGGCGCCACGCTGGGGCGGAAGGGGGTGTTGCGGGCCGCCGCCAGCTCCTGTTCGGCGCTGCGCAAGGACTCCATCAGGGTGGCGATCCTCCCCTGGCGTCGGCGGCAGGCGTCAAGGGCCTCGCGCCGGGCGGCCGCCGCCTTCTCCATCGCCGCCCGCTCCATCGCCAGGCTGCGGTCCGTGCCGGGCAGGCAGCGGAGGTAGCTCAGGGCCGCCGTTAGCGGATTTCCGGCGGCGGCGCTGAGCCGGCGGCAGCGCTCCCGGCCGGCCTCACTCACCCCGGCCCCCTGGCAGCCGCCGGCCAGCAGGGTCAGGCCCAGCAGCACCGGCAGCAACGGCCGGACTCGGCTTCCACGGGAACTGGCCATCGCCCTCGAAACGCCCCTCGGAGGCACACCGCATCCATTGTCGCCACCGCCCCGGCGCTCCGATGGCCGACGCAGCCGCCCCCTACGGCGGCACTCGCACCACCCGGAAGGTCAGGTTGAGCCGGGGGGCGCCCACCTTCAGCCGCCGCGGCAGTCCGTGCTGCCAGTGGCGCTGGGTGGGCGGGTCCATCAGCAGCAGGTCCCCGTGGCCCAGTTCCACCGCCATGGTCGGGGCGGAGCCGCGCTGGCGGGGGCGGAAGCGCAGGGTGCGGCTCGCCCCCAGGCTCACGGAGGCGATCGGTGCCCCAGGGTCGAGCTCGGCCTCGTCATCGGCGTGCCAGCCCATGGCATCGCGGCCATCGCGGTAGAGATTCAGCAGCAGGGAATTGAAGTCCCCCATCGCGGCCTCCCCCACACGCCGGCGGATGGCGCCGGTGAGGGGGGTCCAGGGCTCGATGGCGTTCTGCAGCCCGGAGTAGCGGTAGCCGCAGCCCGGGTCGGCCATCCAGCAGGTGAGGCGGGGCATGGCGTGGCGGCGGCCGTAGACGGTGATGGACTCCTGCTTCCAGGGCACCTCCTCCAGCAGCGTCCGCAGCCAGCCATCGGCCTCCGCGGCCCCCACCCAACCCCGCCAGTGGCGCAGGCGGGGGGCCGCCGCCGTCACTCGGCGCCGCCGCGGAACAGGTGGTTGTGGCTGGCGGAATAGAGCAGGGAACGGGCCCCGTCGGCGTCCCGCAGGGCCGGACTCACCACGTAGAGGGTGGTGCGGATCAGGTTCCGCTCACGGCTGACCCGGGCCATCGCCTCGAGGGGCACCACCGTGAGCCACTGGTCGGGCCAGCTGACCCGGTAGCCGATGGCCACGGGGGTGTCCGCCGGGTAGTGCTGCAGCAGCTCCCCCTGCACCTCCTCCACATGGCGGGCGCTCAGGTACAGGCACAGGGAGGCCTGCAGGGCGGCGAGCCGGGCCAGGGATTCCCGCTCCGGCGTGCCGGTGCGTCCGCCCGCCCGGCTCAGCACGATCGTCTGCACCCGGCCAGGGATGGTCAGCTCGGCCCCCAGGGCGGCGGCGGTGGCCTGGTAGGCGCTCAGGCCCGGCACCACCTCCACGGCCAGCCCGGCGTCGGCCAACCGGCAGATCTGCTCCTGCAGGGCGCCGTAGAGGCAGGGATCGCCGTCATGGAGGCGCACCACCCGCTGCCCCGCCTGGGCCCGCTCCAGCACCACGGCCATCACCTCCTCGAGGGTGAGGGTGCTGGTGCGGACGCTCTCGCACCCCGGCGGCGCCAGGGCGGCGATCTGGGGATTCACCAGGGAGTCGGTCCAGACCAGCACCTGGGCCGATTCGATGGCCCGCGCGGCCCGGAGGGTGAGCAGGTCCGGGGCGCCGGGACCGGCTCCCACGATCTGGACGGTGGCTGTCATGCGGTCAGGCCGGAGGGGTCGGGGAGGGGACGGCGGAAGCGGTAGAGCCAGAGCAGACCCGCACCCCCCAGCAGGATCAGCAGCAGGCTCATCAGCTGGGCCATGCGCAGGCCGCCGCTGCAGAAGGGGGGCTGGGAGAACAGGCAGAGGGGATCGAGCCGCAGCCCCTCGATCCAGAGGCGGCCGCTGCTGTAGGCCATGAGGTAGACGCAGCTCAGGGCACCGGCCGGCAGCCGCAGGCGGCCGCTGCCGCCAAGGCGGAACAGGACCAGCAGCAGGGCGCAGACCCCCAGGTTCCAGAGCGACTCGTACAGGAAGGTGGGGTGGAACGACGCCTGATCAAGGAACTCCGGCGGCCGGTTGGCCATGGGAATCGTCAGGGCCCAGGGGAGGTTGGTGGGCAGGCCGAAGGCCTCGGAGTTGAAGAAGTTGCCCCAGCGCCCGATGGCCTGGCCCAGGGCCACGGCGGGCACGAGCACATCCAGCAGCGGCCAGAAGGCCTGGCGGCGCCAGCGGCAGAAGAGCACGGTCACCAGCGTGCCGCCGATCAGGGCACCGTGGATGGCGATGCCGCCGCGCCAGATGGCGAAGACATCGGACCAGTCACTGCGGTACTGGCGCCATTCCAGTGCCACGTAGTAGATCCGGGCACCCACGACGGCCCCGAGCACCAGCAGGGGCAGCAGGTCGGCGATCAGGGCCGGGTCGATGCCCCTGAGGCGGCCCAGCCGGGTGGCCAGCAGCAGACCAAGGAGAACCGCCAGGGCGATGAGCAGGCCGTACCAGCGAACGGAGACGGGACCCAGCTGGAAGATCAGGGGTCCCGGAGAGGTGAAGAGGCCGAGAGGAAGGCTCAGAAGCCCTCCGCCGCCTGGACCTTCTCCACCTGGCGCTTCTTGAGCACCAGCATGATCTGGGCGAGGGCCACGGCGGCGAAGAAGGCCAGCAGGCCGTAGATGCGCACCGGGTTCTGAAGCACCACCTCGGCGTCGATCTGGCCGAAGCCACCGACGTTGGGATCGTTGGTGATCGGGGCGCCGGCCTCGACGGCGTCGCCGATGGCGACGGTCAGGGTGGGCCCGGCGGGAACCATCTCGGTGACGCTTCCGGCGGCGCCGGTGATCTCCACCACGGTGGCGCCGTTGGCGTCGGTGCTGATGGCGCTGACCGTGCCGGCCGCCGGGGCGGTGTAGACGGTGTTGTTGGTCTTCTCACCCTCGGGGGTCACCTGGCCGCGGCCACGGTTGGCTCCGACGTGGACCTGGTACTTGCCGAAGTGGATGGCGCTGTCGGTGGCCGGGTCGGGAGAGAGGATCGGGAAGACGATCTCCTGGTGCTGGTCACCGGGAAGGGGGCCCACCAGCAGGATGTTGGGCTGGTCGTCGCTGTACTGGGTGTAGTAGATGCCGGCGGTCTCCTCCTTGAGCTCGTCGCTGAGGCGGTCCTGGGGGGCCAGGGTGAAGCCGTCGGGGAGCATCACCACCGCGCCGACGTTCAGGCCGGCGGGGCTGCCGTTACCGGAGACCTGCTGCACCGAGGTGTCGTAGGGGATTTCGACCACCGCCTTGAACACCGTGTCGGGGAACACCGCCTGGGGCACCTCCACCCGGGTGGCCTTCTTGGCCAGGTGGCAGTTGGCGCAGACGATCTTGCCCGTGGCCTCACGCGGCGTGGCGTAGTTCTGCTGGGCCCAGAAGGGGTAGGCCCAGCTGGGGCTGGCCCCCAGGAGCACCACGCCCAGCGAGAGGCTGACGGTGAGCAGGGTGCCGAACAGGGGGGAGAGGAAGCGGCGCATGGGGGTGGAGGTGGCGGGCGTCGGAGAGGAGAACGGGGAGGGGATTCAGGCGCCGATCAGGCCCACCAGGCCTTTTCGCCCGTGCGGAAATCGGTTTCGGTCCACTGGCTGAGGAACACGTTGTCGTTCTCGACGCTGACGTGGGCCAGGGCCAGGGAGAGGGGCGCCGGACCGCGCACCACCTTGCCGGTGGCGTCGTACTGGCTGCCGTGGCAGGGGCAGATGAAGCGGTTGGCGCCGCTGTTCCAGGGCACCACGCAGCCCAGGTGGGTGCAGATGGCGTTGATGCCGTAGTCGCCGATGGCCTCGCCGCCTTCGACCAGCAGGTAGGTGGGGTCACCCTTGAGACCCTGCACCAGGCTGCGGTCACCCTCCTTGTGGGTGGCCAGCCAGCCGGTGGCGGTGACGCTGTTGCCCAGTTCGTCCTTGGCGGTGACGCCGCCACCGCTGCCCGCGGCCTTGGGCGGAATGAAGTAGTTGACGACCGGGTAGAGGGCACCCAGGGCCACCCCCGTGACGGAGCCGAAGGTCAGCAGGTTCATGAACTGGCGGCGGCCCATGCCGGGCACGTCACCAGAGGCACCGCCGTTCGAAGAGGCCGCAGGGATCTGGGTCATAGGGAACGGCGCGGTGTGACCGATTGACGTGGCGCCCATTATGAACCTTGCCCTTCCCGCCCCGGGTCCGAGCCGCACCCGGCGGAGACCGGCTGCAACATGCTGTTGTGGAGTGCGCCGTCCGCCATGACCTCACCGGAACCGCTGCGGCGGGAGGAACTGCTGGAGCTGCTGCGCAGCCGCTGGCAGGCCTCCTATGACCTGCAGCTGGTCCAGCGTCGCGGCCGCCTCTATCTCCATGTGATGTGGGGCTATCTCGAGCAGCAGTCGTTCCCGCTCACCCCCGAGGCCTACGAGGCGCACCTCGAGGAGCTGGTGGGCTCCCTCAACGGCCTCGGGGTGGCGTCCCAGGTGCGCCAGTGGCTGCGGACCACCAACGACAAGCCCCGGCTGGGCAAGGCCCTGTCCCTGCCCCTGGAGCTGCCGGCGGGGCGCGCCAGCGAGTTCATGCTCTGAGGCCCGGACGGGGGCCGGCCGTTCAGGTGGAGGGGGAGGGCCGCAGCCCCTCGGCCAGGGCCACCAGGGCCACCCCCAGCAGATAGAGCGCCGTGATCGCGCCCGTGAGCAGCAGCATCGTGATCGGGTCGGTGGAGGGGGTCAGCACCGCCCCGGCCAGGGCCGCCACCAGCACCACCCAGCGCCAGGCGCCCAGCATGGTGCGCCAGTCGATCAGCCCCAGGGCGCCGAGCAGCAGCTGCAGCACCGGCAGCTGGAAGGCCAGGGCCGTGGCCACCATCAGCAGCAGCACGAAGTCGAGATAGCGCTCGATCGACCAGATCGGCTCCACCACATCGGCCCCGTAGGACACCAGGAAGCGCAGGGCCGCCGGCACCAGGGCCCACCAGGCGAAGGCCAGACCGGCCGCGAACAGCACCGTCGAGCCGGCGACGGCGGGGGCCACCAGCCGCCGCTCCCGCCGGGTCAGCCCCGGCAGCACGAAGGCCAGAACCTCGAAGATCACGTAGGGCAGGGCCAGGGTGAGCCCCGCATAGCCGGCCACCTTCAGCGACACGAACAGGAATTCACCCGGGGCCAGCTGCAGGAAGCGGATCCCCTCGGCCGGCACCTCCAGCAGCCGCACCAGGGGCCGCACCGCCAGCAGGCAGGCGGCGGCGCCGACCACCACGGCCAGCAGGCTGCGAAGCACCCGCCGGCGGAGCTCCTCGAGGTGCTCCACCAGGCTCATGTGAACCTCGCCGGGGAACTCGCCGGGGAAGGTGTCCTCGGGGATGGGGTCGCTCATGGCTGTTCCGTTCCCGGCAGCCTAGGGGGCGCGGCCAGCAGAACTGCGGCCCGTTCGGGCACCGCCCACAGCACCTCGCCCCCCCGGTGACGCACCGTGCCGGGGCCGGCGCCGGCGATGCGCTGCAGATCCGTGGTCGGCACCATCACCACCGGCACCCGGCCGTTGGCCCGGCCGCGGCTGAAGTGGGCCGCCAGGTCGGCCGCCTCCCGCAGGTCCGCGTCGCTGGGGGTGCCCTCCGAGCCCTTGAGCACCACGTGGCTGCCCGGACACTCCTGGGCATGGAACCAGAGGTCGCCGCGCCGGGCCTGCTGCAGGCTGATCCATTCGTTCTGGCGATGGTTGCGGCCCACCTGCAGCCGCAGGCCACCGCTGCTGCGCAGCTCCAGCGGGGCCGGAGCGCCCCCGGCCGCCCCGCGTCGGACCCGCCGGGACGGCCCCGGCCCCTGGCCCTCCCGGGCGGGCAGCAGGACGGGGAGGTCCTCCTCCACGGCGGCCAGCTGGGCCCCGTTTTCCGCCTGTTCCAGGAAGGTGAGACTGGCTTCGATGGCGGCCAGCCGCTGCTGATGCAGCTCCAGCCGCGGGGTGATCGCGGCGACGGAACGGCGCAGCTTGCGGGCCCGGCGGTACAGCCGCTGGGCTTCGTCGATCTCCTCCCGCGACGGCGACGGCAGGCTGAGCAGTCCGTCCGCCCGGCGCTGCATCGCGTCACTGCCGGGCACGGCCTCCAGCAGGACCTGCTGCTGCTCGGCGTTGCGGCGCTCCCGGGCCGCGGCGTTTAGCAGCCGCTGCCGCAGGCTCGCCCGCCGCTGCTCCAGCTCCCGGCTCCCCAGGCGAGCGGCGTAGTAGCCCGCCAGTCCCCGGTTGATCGCCCAGTCGTCGTCGTCGGCGGCGGTCGGCGTCCCTTCGGGGTCCCAGCAGCGGTAGTCGCTGGGGCCGCCCCAGCCCAGCTGGAAGCGCCCCTCGGCCACCGTCTCCAGCCAGAGCCGCCAGCGGTGCCAGAGTCGCTGCCACGCCTCCTCCTCCAGGCTCTGCACCGGCCGGGCCAGCCCGTCCTGCGTCAGCTGGCGGGCCAGGGTCGGGCCGATCCCCTGGTAGGCGCCCATCAGGGCCTCGCCGACGGTCTGGGGCAGGAGGCCGAGGCGCCGCCGCCAGGAGGCGACCTCCTCCTCCAGCCGGGGCGGTTCGCCGGCCATGGGCGGTGGCGGCTGGTAGGGATCGCCGGTGCCGATCGGCCGCAGCCGCGACCGGTCCTGGCGCACCTGGCGGGCCAGGGCGATCACCCGCTGGTCTTCGTCGAGCAGGAACAGGTTGCTGTGGCGCCCCATCAGCTCCAGCACCAGCTGCCTCCGGATCGGCTCGCCGGGCCTGGGGGCGAAGCCCAGGGTCACCACCCGCTCCCAGCCCTGCTGCTCCAGGCTCACCAGGGCCAGGCCCCGCAGGCCGTGCTGCAGCTGCTGGGCCAGGGTGCTGCCCTCCCCCTGCTTCAGGGGCGGCTCGACCACCAGCAGGCGCGGGGCCTCCGCCAGCCAGCTGAGCTCCAGCCAGAGGGTGCCCCGCAGGCTGCGGAGGCCCAGCTGCAGACGATGGGCATCGGGCTGCTGGGCCTTTTCGAAACGGCTGGGCAGCAGGCCGCGGCGCATCTCGGCCAGCACGGCGCGCAGGCTGGTCACATCCATGGTCTGGATGGACGGGGATGGGGCCATCGCCTCCTCTGTCGCCTCAGAGCGGTCCACCCCTACTGTGCGCCCCAGCGCCAGTCATCCATGGACTCCCCCCCCTCCAGCGGCCGGCTCACGGTGATCACCGGCCCCAGCGGGGTGGGCAAGGGGACCCTCGTGGCCCGGCTGCTGCAGCGGCACCCCGCCCTGTGGCTTTCGGTCTCGGCCACCACCCGCTCGCCCCGTCCCGGTGAGATCGACGGGCAGCACTACTTCTTCCTGACGCGCCCCGCCTTCGAGGCCCAGGTGGCCGGCGGGGGCTTCCTGGAGTGGGCCGAGTTCGCGGGCCACCTCTACGGCACCCCCCGGCCCCCGGTGGAGGCCCAGCTCGCCCAGGGGCGTCCGGTGCTGCTGGAGATCGAGCTGGAGGGCGCCCGCCAGGTCAGGCGCACCTTTCCGGCGGCCTTTCAGCTGCTGATCAAGCCGCCCAGCTTCGAGGAACTGGAGCGCCGCATCCGCGGCCGTGGGACTGACAGCGAGGAGGCGATCACGCGGCGGCTGGCGCGGGCACGCCAGGAGCTCACCGCCGAGGCGGAGTTCGATGCCGTGCTGGTCAACGGCGACCTTGACGTGGCCCTGCAGGAACTGGAGCGGCTGCTGGGATTTGGCGACGCCGTCTGACAGCACCGCCTGGGTCATGCCGCCATGAAAAAAGCGGCCCGTACAAGGGCCGCTGGGTGGAGTCGATCAGACTTGCTGCTGACTTCAGGGTCAGTGGATGATCAGATCCGGGAAGAAGCGGAAGACCTCGATCGTGATGCCGGCGGTGAGGGTGAACCAGACGGCGGCGACGACGGGAGCGGTGGTGAGGAATTTCTTCATGGCTCTTGGAATCAGCGGGGGGAAACGGTGACTTTGGAGTCGGATTCCACCAGGGCTCCGCTGGTGAACTCCTTGAGGGCTGCCAGGGGCCAGACGGCAGCGGCCAGGGTGGTCTTGAAGGCCAGGGGCAGATCGATCTGGATTTCACGCATGGTGGCGTCCTTGCTGCCGCGGATGGCGATCAGATAGCCACGGCCGGCCCAGCCGATCGTGCCGGCGATGTACAGAAAGAGGAGGCCGGGAATCGTGAAGTCACCGGCGTGGCTCCAGCGGCCATCCGTGATCAGGTGGGGCAGGCCATCGGTGCCACACAGGGCCTCCCCGTAATACGCGAAGCGGGCCTTGGCCTGATCCGTTTTCGCAGCGGCGGCGCGCTGCTGGAAGCGGGGGGTCTCGCTGCAGGGGGTGAGTCCGCCGATGTCGGCCCGGGCCGAGGGGGCGAAGCCGAAGAGCAGGAACACGGACGCCACCAGGGCGAAGGCCCGGATGGCGAAGGAACGACTGGAGAGAAGACGGCGCATGGAGAGGGGCCGCGGGGGAACTGCCGCGGGGCAGGATGGCTCGTGCGGACAGTAGGGGAGCTCCCCAGGGAGCATGCGCACGGTTCTGGCCCTCGAAACAAGTTGTGACGAGTCAGCGGCGGCGATCGTGGCCGGTCGGCGGGTGCTGGCGGGGGCCGTGGCCTCCCAGATGGAGGAGCACGCCCGCTGGGGCGGGGTGGTGCCGGAGATCGCCTCGCGCCGCCACGTGGAGGCGCTGCCGGCCCTGATCGCCCGGGTGCTGGAGGAGAGCGGTCTGGCGATGGCTGATCTCGATGCCGTCGCCGCCACGGTCGCCCCCGGCCTGGCCGGGGCCCTGCTGGTGGGGTCGGTCACGGCCCGCACCCTGGCGCGGCTGCATGGCAAGCCCTTCCTGGGGGTGCACCACCTGGAGGGGCATCTGTGCTCGGTGCACCTGGGCGATCCCCTGCCGGCGGGTCCGTACCTCGTGCTGCTGGTCAGCGGCGGCCACACCGAGCTGATCCGCGTCGATGGTCCCGGGGCCTACACCCGCCTGGGCCGCAGCCGCGACGATGCGGCCGGCGAGTGCTTCGACAAGGTGGCCCGGCTGCTCGGGCTGGGCTATCCGGGCGGGCCCGCCATCGAGGCGGCGGCAGCCGGTGGCGACCCCGGTCGTTTCCGCTTTCCCAAGGGGAGGGTCTCCCTTCCCGAGGGGGGCTTCCATCCCTACGACTTCAGCTTCAGCGGCCTCAAGACGGCGGTGCTGCGCCAGGTGCAGCGGCTCGCCGGCGAGGGCGTTCCCCTGCCCGTGGCCGACCTGGCGGCGAGCTTCGAGCAGGGGGTGGCCGAGGTGCTGGTGGAGCGCAGCTGCCGCTGTGCCGTCGAGGCGGGCCTGGAGACGGTGGTGCTGGTGGGGGGCGTGGCCGCCAACCGGCGCCTGCGCCGCCTGATGGCGGAGGCGACCGCAGCCCGCGGTCTCTCCTGGCGCGTCGCGCCCCTGGCCTACTGCACCGACAACGCCGCCATGGTGGGCCTGGCGGCGGTCGAGCGGCTCGAGGCGGGGGGGCGCAGTGGGATCAGCCTGGGGGTGGCGGCCCGGCTCCCCCTGGAGCAGGCCGGCGCCCTCTATGCGCCACAGCCACCCTTTTGATGCCCTTAAGGTGGGTAGATCGCCTTACCGACTGGCCCCATGGCCCCCGCGAACCCCCTGCCCATTGAGCAGGGCGAAACTTCCCTCATCGACACGGAACCCGTGTCCCAGCAGGAACTCAACGCCTGGCGCCGTGGTTTCACCCCCCAGGCCGAGATCTGGAACGGCCGTCTGGCGATGCTCGGCCTTTCCGTGGGCCTCGGAGTTCTGCTGCTGGTGCGTCTGGCCGGCGGCTGAGCTCCGGCCCGTTTCCCAGCGATCCCACGGTCCTGAGCCTTCCGAAAACCTGCTGTTCAGGTCCGCCCGCGCATCGTCTGGGCCAGCTCGCTGGGCCTGAGGCTGGCGGCGAGAGCATCTTCCGCATGGACCCTGCCGGAGGACACCAGATTGGCCAGATACTGGTTGGAGGTGATCATGCCGTCGAAACCGCTGCGGGCCATGATCGATTCGATCTCATCGAGATTGGCCCGCATGATGTAGTCCTTGCAGGCATCGGTGTTGATGAAGACGTCGTGGTACGACGCCCGTTTGCCATCCACCGTCTTGATCAGGCCCTGGGAGATCACCCCCAGCAACGAATCAGCCACCGATCGCCGGATGATCTCCTGTTCGTCGGGGGGATACATTCCCAGCATCCGCTCGACGGAGCGCACGGCCGAGTTGGTGTGCAGGGTGCCCAGCAGCAGGTGTCCGGTCTGGGACGCTTCGATCGCCGTGGTGAGGGTGTCCTGGTCGCGGATCTCCCCCACCAGGATCACATCCGGATCCTCCCGGAGCGCGGCGCGGAGGGCCGTCTTGAAGTGGCGGGTGTGGCTGCCCAGTTCCCGCTGGCGGATCAGGGACTGGCGGCTCTGGTGCACGAATTCGACCGGATCCTCGATGGTGAGGATGTGGCGCTTCATCGTGCGGTTGATGTGGTCGATCACCGCGGCCAGGGTGGTGCTCTTGCCTGAGCCCGTGGGGCCGGTGACCAGGAGCATGCCCTTGGGACGCTGGGCCAGATCCTTGAGCACCGGCGGCAGGTTGAGCTCGTCGATGGTGGGAATGGCCTGGGGAATCAGCCGCAGGACCATCGCCGGACCCTGCAGCGATTCGAGCAGGTTGATCCGCACCCGCACGAAACCGAAGGCGTAGGAGCCGTCGTATTCCTTCTGCTGAAAGAACCGGTCGATCTGGGCCGGCTCCAGGATCTCCCGCAGCCAGTCGCGGAAGGTGTTGCCATCGGTGACGCCCAGACCGGCCAGGATCATGTCGCCGCGGCTGCGGAACCGGGGCTGCTCACCGACGCCGAGGTGGATGTCGGAGAAATTCCGTTCGAAGGCCACCCGAACGATCTGCTCGAGCGTCGCCGGGGCTCCACCATCGTCCGACATCGGCATGCCCTGGGCAGAAAGGGCAGCCCCTGTCTGGAGGCTCACAGGGGGGGGCGGTGGTGGGGCCTGGGGCATGGAGGAACGCGGCTGGAGCGCGGGGCGGTCCCGCTGGTCGATGGCGTTGGTCGAATGAGGCGGGCGAATTCGCCGACACGAATGTGACGCTCCGGGGGGATCCTAGGGGCGGATTCGCATCCATGGACCGGGGTGACGACCGGCGCCCCGCCTGGCCGGGGAGTGGCGAACCCGGGCTGCCTAGGATCGTCCAATCCGCGTCGGCCCGTGTCCCTACCGCCTCTGGTCAGCATCGTTCTGGGCACGCGCCCCGAGGCCATCAAGCTGGCTCCGGTGATCCTGGCCTTCCAGCGGTCGCAGGACTTCCGCACCCGCGTCGTCCTCACCGGACAGCATCGCGAGATGGTCACCCAGGTGATGCATCTGTTCGGCCTCACCGCCGACCATGACCTGGCCCTGATGGCCCCGAAGCAGACCCTCACCCACGTCACCTGCGCCGCCCTGCAGGGACTGAAGCAGGAGTTCGAGGAGCACCGCCCCGACCTCGTGCTCGTCCAGGGCGACACCACCACCGCCTTCGCCAGCGCCCTGGCCGCCTTCTACGAACAGATCCCCGTCGGCCATGTGGAGGCCGGCCTGCGCACCGACGATCTGCTCGACCCCTTCCCCGAGGAAGCCAACCGCCGCCTGATCTCCCAGCTGGCCCGCCTCCACTTCGCCCCCACGGCCCAGTCGGCGGCGAACCTGAGGGCTTCGGGTGTGGTGGGCGAGATCCTCACCACGGGCAACACGGTCATTGATGCCCTGCTGCTCATGGCCAGCACCGCCCCCGACTGGGACCTGCCCGGCCTCGACTGGCAGAACCAGCGGGTGCTGCTGGCCACCGTGCACCGCCGCGAGAACTGGGGCGAGCGCCTCCAGGACATCGGCCGTGGCTTCCTCGCCCTGCTCGAACGCTTCCCCGACACCGCTCTGCTGCTGCCGCTGCACCGCAATCCCACGGTGCGGGAGCCCCTGCAGGCCCTGCTCGGCTCCCACCCCCGCGCCTTCCTGATCGAGCCGCTCGACTACGACCGTCTGGTGGCGGCGATGCGCGGCTGCACGCTGCTGCTCACCGATTCGGGTGGCCTGCAGGAGGAGGCCCCGGCCCTGGGCAAGCCCGTGCTGGTGCTGCGCCGCACCACCGAGCGGCCGGAGGCGGTGGCGGCGGGCACGGCGAAGCTGATCGGCACCGACAGCGAGGCGATCCTGGCGGAGGCCAGCCGGCTCCTGGAGGACCCGGAGGCCTACCAGGCCATGGCCCACGCCCACAATCCCTTCGGCGACGGGGAGGCCAGCGGCCGGATCGTCGAGGCGGCCCGCCGCTACCTGGGCCTCGCCACCTAGGGGCGCTTCTTGGCCCAGGGGGGCAGGTCGATGAACACCCGGGTGCCGCTCTCCAGGCCCGAGAGGATCTGGGTGTCCTTGCCGCTGCTGGCCCCCAGCTCCACGGGCTGGAAGGTGGGTTCCTGGCCCTTGCCCACCAGCAGCACCCCCGGCCGGCCGTCCTCGGTGACGATGGCGACGGTGGGCACCACGGTCCGGGCCTGAAGGGTGCCGGTCTGGAAGTCGATGTCGGCGGTCATGCCGATCCGCAGTTCCGGGGCCGGATCGGTCAGCTGGAGCTTCACCTCGAAGGAAGTGACGTTGTTGGTCTTCACCGCCCTCGGGGCGATCTGGCGCACCACGGCCTGGAAGCGACGGTCGGGGAAGGCATCGACGCGCACGCTGGCGGGCAGGCCCACCCGCAGCCGGCCGATGTCGCTTTCCGGCACCTTGGCGACCACCTCCAGCCCCTGGGAGAGCTCCACGATCGAGGAACTGGTGGCTCCAGCGGTGGCCGAGGCGGTGGTGGTGGGGGTGACGAAGGCCCCCGGCTCGGCGTAGCGCTGACTGATCACCCCGTCGAAGGGGGCCCGCACGATCAGTTCGTCCTTCTCCACCATGCGCTGCCGGAGCCGTTGCCGGGCGGCGGCGGTGGCCAGGCGCCGCACCTCCGCCTCGGAACGGAACCGATTCATGGTGTCGAGGCTGATCGCCCCCTGGCGGAACAGGGGTTCATTGCGGCGCAGCTCGCTGTCGCTGCGGCGCTGTTCCGATTCCGCCGATTGGACGTTCGCCTGCAGTTCCATCAGCCGGTCGCGCAGGTCGCCGTCATCCATCAGGGCCAGGGGCTGGCCCCGGCGCACGCTGTCGCCCTCGTCGACCATCAGCTGAAGCAGCACCCCCTGCCGCTTGGGACTGACGTTCACCCGCTGGACGGCATCGAGTTCGCCGCTGGCGGTGATCACCCCGGGCAGGGATCCCTCGCGGGCCACCACGGTGAAGGGGGCCAGGTCGCGGCCGGCCTGCAGGCGCTGCCGCTGCCAGAGTCCGGCGGTGGCGAGCAGGGCCAGGCCCACGGCCAGGCCGATCCAGAGGCGGCGGCGGCGACCGCGGCGCCGGCCTTTCACCGGGATCGATGGTGGCGGTGGCGCCTCCCGGGTCGGAGCGGGGGCCGGCGGCAGGGGGGTGATGGCGGGAATGGGCCGGCGGATCGCTCGTAACAGTTTCGCGCGCCCGCGTGGGGGTTGTGAATGGCGGGAGACCGAAGGCCCCCGTCCGGGTGCCCCCTACATTTCCCCCATGCTCAAAGCCGGAATCGTCGGGCTGCCCAACGTGGGCAAGTCGACCCTCTTCAACGCCCTGGTGGCCAACGCCCAGGCCCAGGCGGCCAATTTCCCCTTCTGCACCATCGAGCCCAACGTGGGGGTGGTGGCGGTTCCCGATGAGCGCCTGCAGAAGCTCTCCGATCTCTCCAGTTCCAAGGAGATCGTGCCGACCCGGGTGGAATTCGTGGACATCGCCGGACTGGTGCAGGGGGCGAGCCAGGGTGAGGGGCTCGGCAACAAGTTCCTGGCCAACATCCGCGAAGTCGATGCCATCGTCCACGTGGTGCGCTGCTTCGAGGACGACGACGTGATCCACGTCTCTGGCAGCGTCGACCCGGTGCGGGACGCCGAGATCATCAACCTGGAGCTGGGCCTGGCGGATCTGGCCCAGATCGAGAAGCGGCGCGAGCGGCTCAAGAAACAGATGCGCACCAGCAAGGAGGCCGCCGCGGAGGACGGCGCCCTGGCCCGGCTGCAGGCGGAACTGGAGCAGGGCGGCGCCGTTCGGCGGGTGACCCTGACCGAGGAGGAGCAGGCCCTGGTGCGCAACCTGGGCCTGCTGACCGGCAAGCCGATCATCTATGCCACCAACGTCAGTGAGGACGACCTGGCGGAGGGCAACGCCTGGGTGGCGGCCGTCGAGGCCCTGGCCGCCAGGGAGGGCGCCGAAGCGGTGCGCATCTCCGCCCAGGTGGAGGCCGAGCTGGTGGATCTGGCCGCTGAGGAGCGCTCCGACTACCTGGCCGGGCTGGGGGTGGGCGAGGGCGGTCTGCAGAGCCTGATCCGCGCCACCTATCGCCTGCTGGGTCTGCGCACCTACTTCACCACCGGCGAGAAGGAGACCCGGGCCTGGACGATCACCGCCGGCATGACGGCCCCCCAGGCGGCCGGTGTGATCCACACCGATTTCGAGCGCGGCTTCATCCGTGCCCAGACCATCGCCTACGCCCAGCTGCTGGAGGCCGGCACTCTGGCCGAGGCCCGTAACCGGGGCTGGCTGCGCAGCGAGGGCAAGGAGTATGTGGTGGCTGAAGGGGATGTGATGGAGTTCCTGTTCAACGTCTGACGACGCTCCGTGGCCCTACCTGTCGGATTCATCGGCCTGGGGGCCCTGGGCGCGCCGATGGCCGCCAACCTGCTGGCGCAGGGCTTTCCGCTCACGGTCCACAACCGCCACCGTGAACGCGAGCTGCCCCTGGCCGTCGCCGGCGCCCAACGGGCGGCCACGCCGGCGGCGGCGGCCCGGGGCGCCGCGGTGCTCGCCCTCTGCCTGAGCGACGACGCGGCTGTGGCGGCGGTGCTGCTGGGTGAGGGGGGCGACGCCGCCGCTGCCGTGGCCGGACTGGCGCCCGGGGCCCTGGTGGTCGATTTCTCCACCATCGCGCCGCAGACCTCCCGGGCCATGGCCGCCGCCCTGGCCGAGCGCGGTGTGGCCTATCTGGATGCGCCGGTGACCGGCGGCACCGAGGGGGCCCGGGCCGGCACCCTCTCGGTGCTGGTGGGGGGAGCGGCCGCCGACCTGGAGCGGGCCCGGCCGGTGCTGGAGGCCGTGGGCGGCACGATCACGGCGATCGGTCCGGTGGGGGCGGGCCAGGCGGCGAAGGCCGTCAACCAGGTGCTGGTCGCGGGCAGCTACGCGGCGGTGGCCGAGGCCCTGGCCCTGGGGCAGCGGCTCGGCCTGCCGATGGAGGAGGTGCGGCAGGCGCTGCTCGGCGGGGCCGCCGGCTCCTGGGCCCTGGAGCACCGCGGCGGCGCCATGCTGCGGGGCGAGTTCCCGCTCGGCTTCCGCCTGCGGCTGCATCGCAAGGATCTGGCGATCGCCCTGGAGGCCGCCGCCGCCGGGGGGCTGGGGCTGCCGGTGGCCGGCCTGGTGGCGGCGATGGAGGACGACCTGATCGCGGCGGGCCATGGCGACGAGGACGTGTCGGCCCTGGCCCGCTGGTTCGGCGACGGCTCCCGGTGAGCGATGCTCCGTCCCTACCTTGGTCCGGCTCCCGTGGTGGTGGCCGCCAGGCCGTTGACTGAATGCTTGATGCGCCCCTTGCTGCGCCCCCCGCTGCCGCGATCGATCTGCGGGGGCTCAGCAAGCGATTCCAGGAAGGGGAGAGCGAGCGGACGGTGCTGCAGGCCGTCGACCTGACCATCGCCCCCGGCCAGTTCGTGGTCCTCCTCGGTCAGAGCGGCAGCGGCAAGAGCACCCTGCTGCACCTGATCGGTGGCATCGACACCCCCTCCTCCGGCAGCGTGGCCATCGGCGGGGTGGACCTCACGGCCCTCGACGAGCGCAACCGCACCCTGTTCCGCCGCGACCACATCGGCTTCATCTTCCAGTTCTTCAATCTCATCCCCACCCTGTCGGTGCTGGAGAACGTCACCCTGCCCGGTGAGCTGGCGGGTCGGCCCCGGCCGGCCCTGGAGTCGGCCGCCCGCGACCTGCTCGGCCGGGTGGGGCTGGCCGACCGCGCCTCCACCAGGCCCGACAAGCTCTCCGGCGGCCAGCAGCAGCGCGTGGCCATCGCCCGTGCCCTGCTGCACCAGCCCCTGCTGATCCTGGCCGACGAGCCCACCGGCAACCTCGACGAACACACCGGTGAGCAGGTGCTGCAGTTGCTGATCGATCTCACGCGCCAGCAGGGCCGCACCCTGATCATGGCCACCCACAACGGGGCCATCGCCGATCGGGCCGACCGGGTGCTGAGGGTGCAGGACGGCCACCTGCTCGAAGCGTCCGCCCCTGCGGCTGCGGTACCGGCATGAGCCAGGGGGATTCACCGCCCGTGGTCCGCAACGGGCCCCTTTGGCGCCTCGCGGCCCGGCGCTGGCGTCGCCGCCCGCTCCAGTACCTGCTCTGCATCCTGGGCATCGCCCTGGGGGTGGCGATGCTGGTGTCGATCGATCTGGCCAGCGGCTCGGCCCAGCGGGCCTTCTCCCTCTCCACCGACGCCATCACGGGCCGCACCAGCCATCGCCTGGTGGCGATCGGGCCCGGTGGCGTCCCGGACAGCACCTTCGTGGAGCTGCGCCGCCGCTTTCCGGAGATCCCCGCCGCGCCGGTGATCGAGGCCTACGGCCGGGCCGAGGAGCTGGACGGGGAACTGCTGCGGCTGGTGGGGGTCGATCTGTTCAGCGAGGGCCCGTTCCGCGGCCTGCTGGGCGGTGACGGCGATGGCCAGGGGGGCGGCGGGAAACCCGGCGGCAGGGGCTTCGTGCCCTTCCTCACCGAGCCCGGCACGGCCGTGATCGCCGCCGATACCGCCGCGCGCCACGGCCTCCACCCCGGCGCCGCCGACGCCTCCGGCATCCTGCATCTCGATCTGGGCGGGCGGACGTCGGCCCTGCGGCTGGTGGGCAGCGTCAGCAGCGATTCGGCCCTGGAGCGCCGGGGCCTGGAGACCCTGCTGCTGGTGGACATCGCCACCGCCCAGGACCTGCTCGCCCCCGCCGGCGCCGCTGCTGCCCCGGCGCTGGGTCACATCGATCTGATCCTCGAGGGCGCCGCCCAGGAGCAGGCCATCCGCGCCTGGTTGCCCGCCGGGCTGAAGCTGGAGACGGCGGCGGCGCGCGGCAATGCCGTGCAGCAGATGACCGCCGCCTTCGAGCTCAACCTCACCGCCATGAGCCTGCTGGCCATGGTGGTGGGCATCTTTCTCATCTACAACACGGTCACCTTCAGCGTGGTGCAGCGCCGCAGCCTCTTCGGCGTGCTGCGCTGCCTGGGGGTGACCCGGGGCCAGCTGTTCAGCCTGATCCTGGGGGAGGCCGCCCTGTTCAGCCTGGTGGGCTCCCTGCTGGGTCTGGCGCTGGGGGTGGTGCTGGGGCGCACCGTCGTCGGCCTGATCACCCAGACGATCAACGACTTCTACTTCGTGGTCTCGGTGCGGCAGATCAGCCTCTCGGGATTCACCCTGGCCAAGGGGATGCTCGTGGGGGTGGCTTCGGCCCTGGTGGCCTCGGCCCTGCCCGCCTGGGAGGCGATGGCCACCCCGCCGCAGATGACCCTGCAGCGTTCCAGCCTCGAGGCCGGCTGGCAGCGTCTGCTGCCCTGGTTCCTGCCGGCGGCCTTTCTCAGCGGCGGCCTGGGGGTGTTGCTGCTCCGTTGGGACAGCCGGAATCTGGTGCCCGCCTTCGCCGGCCTGTTCGCCCTGCTGATGGGGGCCGCCCTGCTGATGCCGCCCGTGCTGGCCGTCGCCATGGCCGCCCTGGGCCGGGCCGGCGGCGGCTTCGGGGTGGTGGCCCGCCTCGCCCCCCGCGACATCCTGCGCTCCCTCAGCCGCACCGCGGTGGCCGTGGCGGCCCTGATGGTGGCGGTGTCCGTGATCGTGGGACTCTCGATCATGATCGGCTCCTTCCGGGGCACGGTGGTCACCTGGCTGGACCAGACCCTCCAGGCCGATCTGTTCGTCTCTCCGCCCAGCACCACGGCCAACCGGGTGTTGGGCAAGGTGGATCCCGCCATCGTCCGGGCCGTCGCCGCGCGCCCCGACCTGCGGGCCCTGGTCACCTTCAACAGCTTCGACGTGCACCTGGTCGACCAGGACCGGGACATCACCCTGATCGCCGCCGGCGGTGACGTCTCCGCCGGCCGGCGCCCCTACGCCTGGGTCCGCCCGGGCGTTGACGATCCCTTCGCCGCCCTGGCGGCCCGCGAGGGGGTGATCCTCTCCGAGGCCGTCTATCTGCGCGACGGCCAGGGCGCCATCCCGGAGCAGGTCAGGCTCGAAACCCCTGACGGCGAAAGGAGCTTCCCGGTGGTCGCCGTCTTCTACGACTATTCCTCCGACCGCGGCAGCGTGCTGATGGACCGCTCCCAGGTGGCGGAGATCTGGCACGACGACAACGTCGCCTCCCTGGGGCTGTTCCTGGCCCCGGGCGTGGAGCCCGAGGTGGTGGCCGCCGAGCTGCGGGAGGGCTTCCGCAGCCGCCAGAGCCTGCTGGTGCAGACCAACGGCGCCCTGCGCCAGGGATCGCTGGAGATCTTCGATCGCACCTTCGCCATCACCGGCGCCCTGCAGCTGCTAACGGTGCTGGTGGCCTTCATCGGCATCTTCAGCACCCTGATGAGCCTGCAGCTGGAGCGGGGACGGGAGTTCGCCGTGCTGCGGGCCGGCGGCATGACGCCGTTCCAGCTGGGGCGCCTCACCCTGCTGGAGACCGGCCTGATGGGCCTGCTGGCCGGCACCTGCTCGATGCCCCTGGGCTACGGGCTGGCCTGGGTGCTGGTGCATGTGATCAACGTGCGCTCCTTCGGCTGGACCCTGCAGATCGCCCTGGAGCCCCGCTTCTTCGTCCAGTCCCTGCTGGTCGCGGTGGGGGCGGCGCTGCTGGCGGGCCTCTACCCGGCCCTGCGCCTTGGCCGCATGAACATCAGCGAGGCGCTGCGGCAGGAATGAACCACCCCTATCCCCTGCGCGCCCTGCTGGCCCTGGTGGCCGTGCTGCTGCTGAACCTGGCCGGAGCGGCCCCGGCCGGGGCCAGCAGCGGCATCCGCTGGGGGGAGGCGCCGGAGCCGGAGGGATTCGTGCGGGCCTTCAGCCCGCGTCAGTGGCAGTTCCCCGCTGACTTCGGCCCCCATCCCGAGTACCGGACCGAGTGGTGGTACTACACGGGAAACCTGGAGGGCGACGACGGACGCCCCTTCGGCTACCAGCTGACGATCTTCCGCCAGGCCCTGGCCCCAGCCGCCCCCTCCGCCGCTGAATCGGCTGGGGCGATCGCCGGCTCCCCCTGGCGCACCCCCCAGGTTTTCTCCGCCCACTTCACCGTCAGCGACATCGCCGCCGATGCCTTCCTCGAGGAGGAGCGCTTCGCCCGCGGCGCCCTGGGCCTGGCCGGGGCCGAGGCCGATCCCTATGCGGTCTGGCTCCATGACTGGCGCATCAGCGCCGAAGGGCCCGACCGGGTGCGGCTGCGGGCCGCCAGCGACGCCATGGCCATCGACCTGAGCCTCACCCAGAGCCGGCCCCCGGTGCTCCAGGGCCAGGACGGCCTCAGCCGCAAGGGGCCCGAAGCGGGCAACGCCTCGCACTACTACTCCCTGGTGCAGCAGCCCACCGAGGGCACGGTCACGGTGGCGGGCCGCACCTACGCCGTCCGCGGTGTCAGCTGGAAGGACCATGAGTTCTCCACCAGCGCCCTCAGCCCGGGCACCGTCGGCTGGGACTGGTTCTCCGCCCAGTTCGAGGACGGGTCCGCCCTGATGCTCTATGGCCTGCGCCGGGAGGACGGCGGCAAGGAGCCCTTCAGCGGCGGCCGCTGGATCGCCGGCGACGAGACGGTGGAGCTCGGCGCCGACGACTACACCCTCACGGTGAAGCGCACCTGGCGCAGCCCCCACAGCGGTGCCTCCTACCCCGCCGCCTGGACGCTCGCCATTCCACGGCTGGACCTGGAGCTGGCGATCACCCCGCAGATGGCCGATCAGGAGCTGACCACGGCCTCGGCCACCTACTGGGAGGGGGCGCTGCGCTACGAGGGCCACCGGGGCGAGCGGCCGCTGCAGGGCCGCGGCTACGGCGAGCTCACCGGTTACGTCGACCGCCTCGATGGCCTGCGGGGTGGGTGATCGGCGAGGATGGCCCCAGCAGGAGCGAAGGGCCATGGCAGCAGCGGACCATCCCGGGATCCCGTCCCCCCCTTCGGAGGAGGCCGGCGACGCCGCCGCGGCGGCCGCCGAGCATCCCCACAACTTCGAGGTCCAGAAGGAGATCCACCGCCGCATCCGCAACGATCCGGATTACGACGACTGGGAGTACGGCACCGAGCCCCTGCCCCATGAGGCCTGGGTGGAGCGGCAGGCCGCCGCTTCAGGGGAGCGCCCGGCGGGGGCCTAGGCCCCGCACCAGCGGCAGTCCCCCCAGGCAGGCCAGGGCCATCAGCAGCCAGAGTCCGGCCCCATGGCCCTGGCCGTCCAGCAGTCGGCCGGCCAGCAGGGGCGCAGCGAAGCCGCTGATGGCGAAGCACTGGGACAGCAGCGCCAGGGCCAGGCCCTGGTGCTCGATCGGGCTGCGTTCCACCACCGCCTCGGTGGCGGTGGGCAGGAAGCAGGCGATCCCGAGGGCCAGGGGCAGCTGGGCGAGCAGCAGCAGGGCCAGGCCCCGTTCGCTGTAGGCGGAGGCCGCCAGCAGCAGGTTGCCGGCCGCGAAGCTGACCAGGCTCAGGGTCAGACCCGTCCTCACCGGCCTGCGGGCGAGGGCCTGACCCACCGGCCACTGGAGCAGGAGCAGCAGAGCCAGCTGCAGGCCGATGGTGAGGGCACCGAGGCTCACCGGCAGGGCCCGGCGCAGCAGGCTGCCCCGCACCAGCTCCAGGGGCAGGGCGCTCTGCATCAGAGCCGGCATCGCCGTGGCCAGCACGGCGACGGCCAGCAGCGGCGCCAGGCCGGGCAGCCAGGGGCCCCAGGGGCTGGGGTGGGCCAGCCGCTCCCTGGGCCTGGGATCCGGCAGCCCCTGGCGCGACAGCACCAGCAGCAGCGCCAGCATGCAGCCGATGTCCACGGCGTAGATGCCCCGCAGCCATCCCCGCCAGGCGAGCACCGCCCCCACCACGGCGCCGGTGGCGATGCCCAGGGCATCGGCGCTGCGCATCAGGGCAAAGGCCCGGCCCGAACCCACCGGCGCGCCCGAACCCACCGGCGCGCAGCTGAGGGGCACCGCCAGCTCGATCGCGGGCCAGTAGAAGCCCACGGCCATGCCGAGCAGCACCTGCCCCTGCAGGTAGCCGCCGAAGGAGCCGGCCGCCATCAGCCGGGCGTCGCCGGCGATGGCCAACAGGGCCGTCAGCAGCACCGGAACCGCGCAGTTCAGGCCCCGATCCAGCAGGACACCACTGAGGATCCGGCCGAAGGTTCCCGCCACCGCGGCCAGGGCCAGCCCTTCGGTGACGCGACCGGCGCTGAAGTGCTCCTGGTGGAACACCATCGGCGTCAGATAGAGAACGCCGCCCGCCCCGAGCATGGCGATCACGCGGATCAGGGCGAGATGGCGCAGGGCTGCTGGAAACTGGGTGAACCAGGACCGCGCCCTGGCCCTCCCCTGTGCCTGTTCCACTCCGCTTTCGCCAGTTCAAGGGTCTGCTGGCCAGTCTGCTGATCGCCGGGACGCCCCTCGTGCCGCCGGTGGCTGCGGCGGAGGTGCTGGAGCTCCGCTTTGACGGGCTGGAGCTGCCCGTGAACCTCGAGCAGCTCGACGGCTGGACCCGCAGCCCGGCCGGCCGGACCGGTGGCGGCGGGGATCTGGCCGTCTGGCTGGATCTGCTCGACCCCCGCAGCCGCCAGGACCTCAGGATCCTGCTGCGCGCACCCCTGCTGCGGGACACCAGCTTCGGCCAGCAGCTGCTCGACAGCTGGGCCGGTAGCCAGATGCTGGCCCGCCTGGGGGACCTGCTGACCACGGCCGATGGCCGCAGCACCACGGCGGTGCTGCAGACGACGCTGCGCCGGCTGCTGGAGTCCCGTCAGGATGTCTCCACCATCGGCCTGCTGCGGGCCCTGCCGGTGCAGCGGCTGAGCCTCCAGCTCGACGGGCTCTACGAGCTGGCCGTTCAGTGGCGCCAGCAGATCGACCTGCAGCGCCAGGCCCTGCGGCGCCTCCAGGCCCTGGCCCTGCCGGAGCGCCGCACCGTTCCCCTGGCCTTCGCCGATCGCAGCCCCCTGCGGCCGCGGCGGCTGGGGCTGGCCGTGGACCACCGCCAGCAGCCCCTGCCGCTGGAGATCTGGCCGGCGGTGGCGCCGGCCCCTGGCCGGGGGAACGGGGCCCCGCAGCGGCCGTGGCTGCTGCTGATGCCCGGTCTGGGGGGGAATGCTGACCAGTTCGGCTGGCTGGCCAGCGAGCTGGCGGAACGGGGCTGGCCGGTGGTGGTGGTGCAGCACCCCGGCAGTGACGGGCCTGCCCTCAAGGCCGCCCTCGACGGCCAGCGGCCCCCACCGGGTGCCGAGACCCTGGCCATCCGGCTGGCCGACATCGAGGCGGTGCTGGCGGCCCAGCGCCGGGGCGAGCTGCCGGTGCGGGGCCAGGGGGTGGTGCTCCTCGGCCACTCGATGGGGGCCCTCTCCGCCCTGCTGGCGGCGGGGGTGATGCCGGAAGCGGGGCTGGCCGGGCGCTGCCGCAAGGCCCTCGACCGCCTGCCGATCGCCAACCCCTCCCGGCTGCTGCAGTGTCAGCTGCCCAGCACCGAGCTGCCGGAGCGGTCCTCCCCCCCCGCCGACCTGCGGGGCCTGGTGCTGCTCAACAGCTTCGGCAGCCTGCTCTGGCCGCGGCGGGGGCTGGCGTCCCTGGCGGTGCCGGTGCTGATGGTCGGCGGCAGCCTCGACCTGGTGACGCCGCCGCTGGAGGAGCAGCTGCGCCTGTTTCTGCAGGGGCGGGATCCCCGCAGCCGGCTGGTGATGGTGGAGGGGGGCAGCCATTTCTCCCCCGTGCGGCTGATGCCCACCGATGAAGTGCTCTTCCGCCTCGATGAGGAGCTGGTGGGGGTGGACCCGGCCCGGGTGCAGTCGGCGCTGCTGCGCCTGACCACCGAATACCTCCAGACCCTGGAGCAGCCCCTGCTGCTGCCGGCCCAGCGGCGGGTGCAGCAGGGCGTGACCCTCGACGTGCTCGACGCCGCCGCCGCCCGGCGCTGGAAGGCCGGTCTGAAGCCCTGACTCAGAAGCGGATGCGCGGATCGAGCAGGGCCACCAGCAGGTCCACCAGAACGGTCACCAGCACCACCAGAGCCGCCACCACCACCACGATCCCCTGCACCACGGGATAGTCGCGCTGGGCGATCGCCTCCTGCAGCCGGAAGGCGATGCCCGGCCAGGAGAAGGTGACCTCGATCAGCAGGGCCCCGCCGATCAGGGAGGCCACCGTGATGCCTGTGATCGTCAGCACGGGCAGCAGGGCGTTGGGCAGGGCGTGGTGCAGCACCACCCGCCGTTCGCTCAGGCCCCGGCTGCGGGCCGCCTCCACATAGTCGGAGCCGAGGGCACGGCGCAGGTTGAGCCGCAGGGCATTGGTGAAGATGCCGCTGAGCAGCAGGCCCAGGGTGGCCGCCGGCAGCACCAGGTGGCGCAGGCTGCCGGCCAGCTGGCCCCAGTCGCCGGCGAGGAGGCTGTCGAGCAGGTAGAAACCCGTGCCTTCCGGGGGCATCAGGGTGGCGGGGAAGCGCCCCCCCACCGGCAGCCAGCCCAGCCAGACGGAGAACACCAGCTGGACCACCATGGCGGCCCAGAAGGGTGGCAGGGCGTAGGTGCTGATGCCGTAGAGCCGACCGGCCAGATCGATGCGTCCCTCCGGACGGGCGATGCCGCTGAAGCCCACCGCCAGACCCACCACGGCGGCCAGCAGCAGGGCCACCACGCCGAGTTCCAGGCTGGCGGGCAGGCTGGCCTGGATGATGCCGGTCACCGGTTCGCCGTTGGTGAGCGAGGTGCCCAGGTCGCCCCGCAGCAGATGGCCGAGGAACCGGCCGTACTGCTCGGCCAGGGGCAGATCCAGACCCAGCTGGGCCCGCAGGGCGGCGCGGGCCGCCTCCGGGGCGCGGGTGCCCAGCAGGGCGTCGATCGGATCCCCGGGGGCCACCCGCAGCAGCAGGAACACCAGCGAGGCGATCAGCCAGAGCATCACCGGAGCCAGGGCCAGACGGGAGGCCAGGTAACGCGCCAGGTCGGAACGGCGGCTCATGGCACCCTCGCCGCGGCGGCGGCGGGGAGACGGTGCAGCTCGCCCAGCATCACCCGGCCCGATCCGTCGAACCGGGGCCGGCTGACACTGCGCTGGCCCCAGGCCACCGGGGCGCTCAGCCACACCGGCACATAGGGACTGGCGGCGGCGACCCGGCGCTGGATGGCCACCAGCAGGGTGATCCGCTCGGGGCCGTCCAGCTGGCTGCTGCGCTGCAGCTCCTCCTCCAGCCCCGGGGCGGTCCAGAAGGTGCCTCCCAGCACGCTGTTGCCCTTCAGGCAGCGCTCCCCCTCGGCCTTGCTGCAGGAGAGCAGCGGCATCAGGAAGTTCTCCGCATCGGGGTAATCGCCGATCCAGTCGTAGAAGAGCATCGTCAGGGCGCCTTTGTCGAGCTGGGAGTAGGCGGTGGTCGACTCCATGCCGCTCACCTCCAGCTTCACGCAGTCGCCCAGGTCCCTTCGCAGCTGGGCCTGCCAGGTGAGGGCGAACAGCCGGTCGGTGGGGATGTCGGACCGGTAGGTGAAGGGCAGGGTCAGCACCTTGCCGCCGCAGTACCCGGCCTGGCGGTAGAGGGCGCGGGCCCCGGCGGGGTCGTAGGCCGGCCAGGCGGTGGGGTCGGAGCCCGGCAGGCCGGGGGGGACCAGCTGCCGCTGGGGGGAGCGCAGGCCCAGGGTCACCCGCCGCACGATGGTGGCCCGATCGAGGCTGCGGGCCACGGCCTGGCGCAGGGCAAGCCGGTTCAGCGGCGGCTGGTCGGTCAGCAGGGACACCAGGCTGATCTCCTGGGAGGGGCCGACGGCCTGCCGCAGGCGGCCGGCCGCCGCGTCCCGCTTCAGGGCCTGCTGGTGGTCGATCTCGAGGCCGGTGCTGAGCAGCAGGTCCACCTCGCCGCTGCGCAGGGCTCCGAACAGGGCGGTGGAGTTGCTCAGGGTGACCAGGTCGATGCCGCCGTTGGCCGGCCGCCGGCCCCAGTAGCGGGACCAGGGCACCAGTCGCTGCTGCTGGCCGCCGAAGAAGGCCAGGGCGTAGGGGCCCGTGCCCACGAAGCGGTCGTTCAGGGGCTTGTCCCGGTGCTGCCGGTAGGCGGTGGGGGAGACCGGGGTCAGGAAGATGGCGCTGAGCAGCCGCGGCAGGGGACTGAAGGGGCGCTTCAGCACCAGCTCGATCTCATGGGGAGCGGTGACCCGCACGCTCTCGACCCGTTCGCTCAGCTGGTAGCCGAGGGTGCCGATCGCCATGAAGCGCCGCAGGGAGAAGGCCATGGCGGCGGCATCGAAGCGGGTGCCGTCGTGGAACAGCACCCCCCGGCGCAGGGGGATGCGGGCCCGCAGCCCGTCGGGGCTCAGCACCGGCAGGGCCGTGGCCAGCCGCGGCTCGATGCGGCCGCTGGCGTCGATGGCATAGAGGGGGTCCCCCAGGCCGCTGAGCACCTGCATCACCCCGATCCTGGAGGCCTGGACAGGATCGAGGGAATCGATGCGGCTCTTGGTCGCCACCACCAGGGATCGGCGCGATCCCGATGGCTGGCAGCCAGACAGCAGCGGCAGGGCCAGCAGCAGGGTGGCGAGGGCGGCGGCCGTCGCCGCCGGCCCGCGGCGTGTTCTCCCCCTGGTCGTCGGCAAGACCTTGCGATCCGGTGGGGCCCATTCAAGCGGCCTGTCCAGCGCGTCCCCGACGGCGGAGCTCAGGGGGTCCGTCGCTTGCTCCTGGGGCGCCGCCCGCGCAGGATCTCCAGCTGTCGGATCAGCTGCTGGAGCAGGGTGAGGGAGGCGCGAGGGCGCTGGGCGCCGGCGGCGAAGGCCGCGGCGAAGCCCACCGAGGCGATGGTCACCCTCGCCACCCCCTGGCCGAGGGCCCAGACGTCGGTGGGGGCGGGCCCGCTGATCCGGCCGGAGGCGCGGGTCTCCGTCTTCTGGAGCTCCTCAAGCAGGCTGCGCTTCAGCTCGTTGAGGGGCAGGCTGAGGGCCGCCGGGGGGAGCTGGGGCCGGGGGGCCTGGAGTCGGGAGAAGCGGGCCTGCAGGTCCTCCGGGCTGGTGGCGGCCTCGATCGCCTGCCGTATCCGGGTCACCCGTTCGTCGAGCACCGTGCGCTGCATCGCCTGGGCGCCCTTCGCCTGGGAGAGGACGCGCCAGGTGGCGAAGCCCTGCAGGGGCACCAGCAGCAGGAAGGCGAACACCACGACGATGGCCCACTGACGGGCGATGGTCAGCTTCGCCCGCAGGAAGCCATTGCTGGGCTCGATGAACAGACCCAGGTGGAGTAGCAGGAACCCCAGCAGGGCCAGCAGCGAGGTGTTGACCATGCGGTTGGTGAACCGCAGCTGCCAGGAGGGACTGAGGAGCTGGAGGGGCAGGGAGTCGACCAGGACGAAGGCCAGGAACACCAGCAGCAGGCCGCCACCGCTCCAGGCGAACAGGCGGCTGAAGCCGGCGAGCGTCTCCTCGCGGCTGGGGGCGTGGTCAGGCATCCGTGGTCCGGGCTGGACAGGGTGGTGAGAACTGGCCAGCGGCCCAGACCTTAGGGGGCCCCACCGGCGCCGTCAGGGGCCCGGAGGCCGCCGATGGGGACCCCCACCCGGCCGACTTAAGCGGATGCCAGGCAAGCCTGAAGATTGGCTGATAAGCTGGTGAAACATTCCTGGCTGTTCATGGTGCGCTTCCTTGGGTTCGGTGCCCTCGGACTGCGGCGTTTCCGCCCTTCCGTCCACCTCTACCCTCCCCTCGTTCTGCTGAGCTGTCTGATCGCCAGCACCGCGGCCCCGGCGGGGGGCATCCATGGGCACGACGGGCTGACCGAGCTGCAGGAGCTGCGCGAGCTTCTGGTTCCAGGCTTCGGGCGGGACCCCGAGATCCTCATCGGCGTCGGTGGCATCACCCTGGGCAACCCCGTGACGGGCACGGTCGTGCCGCCTTTCCAGGTCAGCGCCCTCTCCGGACCGGATTCCATCATCGACGGCTTCGTCGTGCCGTCGGGCTACTTCCTGGCCCGCTCCGGACCCGTTCCAGGCCGCAGCGGCTTCCGGCTGACCAACCCCCTCGCCTTCCGTTGGACCGGCACGGCGTCCACTCCCCCGCTGCAGCTCACCTGGCAGGCCGGCACGCTCTTCGACAACGTCTTCGACGGGGCCACCGGCGCCTTCGTTCCTTTCCAGATCGTCCCCGGCGGCTCGACGGGCGAGGCCCCCTCCACCGAGCCCAGGCTGGCCCTGGCGGCCGAGCCCGCCGAGGAGACCCCCGGCCAGGGTGAGGGGGACGACGTGTTCAAGACGGCCCTGCTTCTGCCACCGCCTGGAGCCCCCTCCGGTGAGCAGCCCGGCAACGGCCCCACCGACCAGCCGGGTGAAGGCGGCGACGGTCCCGGTGACCAGGGTCCGGCGGCTGAGGGCCCTGATCCGGCCTCGGTGCCGGGTCCCCTGCCCGTGGCCGGCGTGGCCATCGCCTGGCGTTGCAGCCGCCGGCTGCGGCAGCGTCTGCGCCAGGGTCGCTGAGCTGCCGGCCCCGCTTCGGCGCCGGCTCAGGGCCGGCTCAGAGCGTCCGCAGGCAGGCGGCCACCGCCTCCACCCCCTCCAGGGCCTCGATCGCCCCGAGGGCCTCGCGGAAGCGGTCCTCTCGCACCTCGTGGGTGATCACGACGATCTCCGCCTCCCCCTCCCTGGCGTCGAGCTGCACGATCGACTGGATCGACACCTGGGCGGCACCGAAGCAGGTGCCGATGCGTCCGATCACGCCGGCCTCGTCGCGGGTGCGCAGCCGGACGTAGTTGCGGTGGCGGGTCATGGAGCCGTCCACCAGGCTGCAGTGGCGCCAGCTGCTGGCGGCCAGCAGGGGATCGAGGCCCGCCTGGGGGCCGCCCACCTGGCGAATCCCGGCGATGTTGAGGATGTCGGCCACCACCGCCGAGGCGGTGGGTCCGGCCCCGGCGCCAGGCCCGAAGAACATCACCTGGCCCACCGGATCCCCTTCCACCAGGATCGCGTTGTTGACCCCGTGCACCCCCGCCAGGGGATGGTGCTTGGGCAGGAGGGTGGGGTGCACCCGCACGTCGAGGGACACGCCACCGGGCGGTTCGGCGCTGTGGCCGTCGCCAGCGGCGGCGCCATCCTCCTCCACCTTTTCGGCCACCGCCAGCAGCTTCACCACGAAGCCCAGCTGGGCCGCATAGGCCACGTCGCGGGCGTCGAGCCGGTCGATGCCTTCGGTGGCGATGCCGCCGCGCTCCACAGGGCCGCCGTAGGCCAGGCCGGCCAGGATGGCGATCTTGTCGGCCGCGTCACCCCCCTCCACATCGGCGGCGGGGTCGGCTTCGGCGTAGCCGAGCCGCTGGGCGTCGGCCAGCACCTCGGCGTAGGCCGCCCCCTCGTCGGCCATGCGGCTGAGGATGTAGTTGGTGGTGCCGTTGATGATGCCGCTGACCCGGCGGATGCGGTTGCCGCCCAGGGACTGCTTGATCGGTTCGATGATCGGGATGCCACCGCCCACGGCGGCCTCGATCAGCACGTAGACGCCCTTGGCGGCGGCGGCGGCGGCGATCTCCTGGCCGTAGCGGGCGATCACCGCCTTGTTGGCCGTGACCACCGGCTTACCGGCGGCGATGGCCCGCAGGATCAGGCTGCGGGCGGGCTCAAGCCCCCCCATCACCTCCACGACGATGTCCACCGCGGGATCGTCGATGACCGCCTCGGGGTCGGTGGTGAGACGCTCCGGGGGCAGGGTCAGGGGTCGGGGGCGGCTGAGGTCACGCACGGCCACCCTTTCCAGCACCAGTTCACCGACCAGGGGATGGCGCCCCTGGGGACTGGCCAGGATCGCCGCCACCCCGCTCCCCACCGTGCCCAGCCCGAGCAAGCCGATGCCGATGGCCATGGGCTGCAACCCCGCAAACCACCATCCTAGAAATCAACCGGCGTCCAGCCGGCTGGCCTGGGCCTGCATGCTGCGAAGGATGTTGAGGAAACCGTTGGCCCGGGACGGCGTCAGGCTCGCCTGCAGGCCCGTGGCGGCGATGAAGGAGGGATCCAGGGCGGTGGCCTCGGCCGGGGTCAGGCCCTCCAGCCCCTCGATCAGCAGGGCCAGCAGCCCCTTGGTGATCTGGGCATCGGAATCGCCGCGCCAGTGGAGCCGACCCTCCTGGAGGTTGCCCACCACGTAGACCTGCGACACACACCCCTTCACCTTGAAGGCGTCCTGGCGCAGCTCCTCGGGGAAGGGCTCCAGCTTCTTGGCCAGCCACAGCACGTATTCGTAGCGGCGCCGGGGGTCGCTGGTGCTCCCCAGCCGTTCCACGATCCGGTCAAGAGCGGGACTGCCGGTGGCCATGGACGACACGCAGGGAATCAGGACGGGCGGCGCGTCCGCAGCATCCCGGCCAGACCGGCCACGGCGAGCACGCCGAGGGGGGGCAGATAGGCCCATCCCTCCAACCGAGGGTAGGGATGGGAGCGGCTCACCCGTGCGGGTCCCGCAGGCGTGGCGGCGGGTTCCGGCAGCTCGAGGTAATCGCGGTGGCCCGGGCCCGCATCCACCTGCACCTCCCACTGGCGGCTGGCCTGGGGCGGCAGGGTGAAGACGATGCTGCCGTCGGCGCCGGTGCGCCCCAGTTCGATCGGGGTGCCCCCGTCGGGGGGGACGATGCGGACCGCGGCATCGCTGGCCGGCTGGCCGGCGGAGAACTGGCTCTGCAGGCGCAGGGTCTCGGGGCCGGGGGTGGCCGCGGAGCTGTTCAGGGACGCGTTGAGGCTGGTGAGCCGCTCCAGGCTGCTCTCGATGGCGTGGGCGCGGACCTGCGTGGGGGCGACCACAAGGGCGGCAAGGCCGACCAGCCCGGTGAACAGAAGGGGCTTCATCCGTGAATCAGGAGGCTTTCCAGCGACTATCGCTGCTTTTGCCCGCCTGCACCATCCTGGCGACCGAACTGACCATCATCGAGAGGGCGTCGCTGGAGGCGCCACGGCCCTGGATCTCGGAGGTCATCACCCGCTCGGCGGCCGTCAGGGGACGGTTCTGGAGCGACGAGAGGATGGAATCCAAGGACGGCACGGATGCACTGCCCCGATCCTGGCAAACGATCGGGACCTTGTCCCGGCCGCAGCTCCATCGTTAAGAGCTTGCAACCTTCCGCTGACCTGCCGGTGTCAGATGGCAGTCGCGCTCATCGATCCAGCCGTCGAAGGGAATGTCCCAGGGATCCCGGGGCAGGGCAGTGGTGAGGCAGGCGGCGGGAAGCACCGCCAGGGCGGGCACCGCCGCCCAGCGCGGATCGGCCCGCAGCCGGTCGTACCAGCCGCCCCCGGAGCCCAGCCGCAGGCCCCCGGGGTCCATGGCCAGGGCGGGCACCAGCAGCAGGGCCATGGCGGCGGGGTCCAGGTCCTCTCGCGGCTCCGGGCCGGCCGCCCCCACGGTCGGCGCCGGGATGCCGCAGGTATCGGCGGCCAGGGGATCGCCCGGCGCCCAGGGCCGGTACACCAGCTCCGGGCCGGCCACCGCCGGCAGGGCCAGCCGGCCGGCCCAGGCCGGGGCGAGGGGGCGCAGGTCCGGTTCGCTGCCGAGGGGCCAGTAGAGGCCGAGGCGGCCCGGCCGCGGCGCCAGCAGGACGTCCAGGTGCCGCCGGGCCGTCGCCAGGATTCCCGGGGCGGCCGCAGCCAGGCACTGCCGCCGCCTCTGGCGGAACAGGCGCCGCAGCTCCTCCTTGGAGCTGCCTTCGCCGGCGGGCGGACTCACCGCTGAAACCAGCCGGTCAACGCCACCGCCAGGGCGTCGGCGGCGTCGTCGGGGCGGGGGGGGTGCTCCAGATCCAGCTCCCGCATCACCGCCGCCAGCACCTCGTCCTTCTCGGCATGGCCCGAACCCGCCAGCGCCAGCTTGATCTGCATCGGCGGGAACTCCACCACCGGAATGGCGAAGCGGGCCAGGGTCATCATCACCACCCCCCGGGCCTGCACCACCGCGATCGTGGTGCTGGAGCGGTAGAAGAAGAACTTCTCCACCGCCGCCAGCTGGGGCCGCCAGCGGCGCACGATCACCCGCAGATCGCGGGCAATCTCCACCATCCGATCCCCGTCGCTGCGGCCGGGTTCGGTGCGGATCATGCCGCAGTCGAGCAGGCGCTGGTGGCCGCCGCCCGCGGCGGAGCGACCTTCCACATCGATCACCCCGTAGCCGACGCGCGCCAGCCCGGGATCGATGCCCAGAATCCTCACCCCGCCAGGGCCAGCTGGAAGGCGGAGGGGTCGCCGGCGGGGCGATCGAACACCTTGCAGAACGTCTTCACCACCCGCTCGCCGGAGTCGATCTGCTCGAGGGGGTCCTTGCGCAGCCGGTGGCGCAGGCAGCAGGCCACCACCCGGGCCACGTCGTCGTCGCTCACCTCGAGATGGCCTTCGAAGGCCGCCAGGGCCCGGGCGGCCCGGTTGGTGACGATGTCGCCCCGCAGGCCGTCCACGTCCAGATCGCCGCAGACCGCCGAAATGCGGATGCGCAGGTCGTCGTCGATGGACACCTGGGGCAGCCGCTCCTGGGCCTCCACCACCCGGGCCTGCAGGGCCTCCTGGGTGCTCTGCAGCCGGTCGCTGAAGCTGTCGGGGTCGGCATCGAAGCTGGTGCGCTGATCCACTACCTGCACCCGCAGCTCCGGGTCCCGCACGGTGCGCACCTCCACGCTCATGCCGAAGCGATCCAGCAGCTGGGGACGCAGCTCACCCTCCTCCGGGTTGCCGGAGCCGATCAGCACGAAACGGGCCGGGTGCCGCACCGACACGCCCTCCCGCTCCACCGTGTTCCAGCCCGAGGCGGCCGAATCCAGCAGCACGTCCACCAGGTGGTCGTCGAGCAGGTTCACCTCGTCGACGTAGAGCAGGCCGCGGTTGGCCTTGGCCAGCAGCCCCGGCTCGAAGGCGCGCACGCCCTCGCTGAGGGCCTTCTCGATGTCGATCGTGCCGCAGAGGCGGTCTTCGGTGGCCCCCAGCGGCAGGTCGACCATCGGCACCTGGCGGGCCTCCACCGGCAGCTGTTCGCCCCGCTCGGCCCGCAGGCGCACCTCGCTGCTCTGCAGGTCGGGGTCGCTCGGGGAGCTGTTGTAGGGGTCCCCCGCCACCACGTCGATCGCCGGCAGCAGATCGGCGAGGGCCCGGATGGTGGTGGATTTGCCCGTGCCCCGGTCGCCCATGATCATTACCCCGCCGATGCGGGGATCGATCACGTTGAGCAGCAGCGCCAGCTTCATCTCCTCCTGACCCACGATGGCGGTGAAGGGGAAGACCCTGCGCTTCCTGGTTGGCGTCACGGACGGCTTGCGGGCGAAGTCCCGGATTGTTTCACAGCCGCCCCTGGGGCCGCCGGCGTCACCACCGGAATCAGCGACAGCACCTGGGGAGGGGTGGCGTCGGCGGGATAGATGAGCCGCACCCGCAGCTGCCGTTCCTGGCCGGGGCGCAGGCTGACCGTGCCCAGGGGCGGGCCCTCCTGACCGGCCCGCAGCACCAGGTGGAAGCGGCGCCGTCCCCCCGGGCCGCCCGCCTCGTTGTCGAGGCCGCTGACCTCCACGGTGCCCCGGAACATCACCGCCCGCGCCGGCGTGGTGTTGAAGCGCAGGCCGCCCAGGGGCTGGTCGCTCTTGAGCGGCGATTCCAGGGCCAGGGCAAGTTGCACCGGCTTGGGGGTGTCGTTGCGCAGCGGCAGGCTGAGGTCGTAGGTGACGCCGTAGTTGCCATGGGCCGCCCAGGCGGTGCCCGGGTAGAAGGCGCGCAGGGGGGCGGTCTGCACCTGGCCGGTGCCCAGGGTGCCCCGCTCCAGCGACGCGATCGGCCAGGAGATCGGGGCCCGGCTCACCGACAGGGTCGGGCGGCCCGGATCGGTGATCCTCCCGGCCCAGGCGCTTCCCTCCTGGACCCCGCTGACGCGGGAATAGATCATCGGCCCGTTGGCCCCCCGGGGGCTGGGGCTGTGCTCCTTCGGGCTGAGGCCGCCCTGCAGCAGGCGCTGCCAGACGGCCGGATCCGGCGGGCGATCCACGGGGCCGAAGGCGGCCAGGGTGGCCACATCCACCGGACCGTCGCTGTTGAGACGCAGCTGCAGGTTGAGGCCGTTGAGCAGCGGATCGAGGCCGCGCACCGGCAGGGGCAGCACCATCAGGGTGCTCAGCTGCCCCGGCGGCAGCGTCCAGCCCTCCGGCACCAGGGGGCTGCGCTGGCGGGCCAGCAGCTCGGTGGCCACCCGGCTGCCGGGCCCAGCCCAGATCGGCGTGGTGCCCTGCTCCATCAGGGCCGGCAGGGGCAGGAAGGGGGCCGAGGGCTGGTCGGGGTTCACCGACTGGGACAGGGCGGTGGAGCCGGCCACGGTCCGCAGCTTCACCGGGACCTTGCCCCGCGGGGCCGCCACCACCGCCAGCCAGAGGGTGGAGTCGAGGCTTTCGGGGGTGCCGGCGTAGATGTGATGGCTGAACAGCTCGAAGGGGCCGCTGACGGCCGCGTTCAGGTGCGCCGCCGGCACGCCCAGGGGACGGCCGTCGTAACCCCGCTGGCCATCGAAGGTGGACAGCAGGATGCCGGGCCCCTTGATCACCTCGGGGTTGTTGTCGTTCACCATCGGCACGGCGTCCAGCCGGCCCGGCAGGGGCGCCACCGTGCCCGGGCGCAGCACCGGCGGCGCTGGGGCTGCCTGCGGCGCTGGGGCGGGCTTCGGCGCTGGGGCGGTTTGCGCCTGGGCGAACAGGGGACCGCCCAAGGCGGCCAGCCCCAGAGCGGGCAGCAGAAGGGCGCGGATGGGGGCGTTCATCAGCGTTTGATGAGGGTTTTGGTGACGGCCCCGGCCATCGCCCGGATCAGTTCGGCGGAGCGGGGATCGTTGAAGGGGCCCTTCACCATCAGGGCCAGGACGGCCCGCTGGCCGTTGGGCAGCTGGATCAGGGCGGCGTCGGAGTAGGCGATGCCGATGTCGCCGGTCTTGTTGTAGACGGTGATGCCCTCCGGCAGCAGCTCGCTGTCGGGATCGGAGGAGTCCTTGCCCATCCCCATCAGCAGGCCGAGGGGGATCAGGGTGTTGGTGCGGGAGGTGGCCATGATCTCCCGGAACAGGTCACGGGCCCGGGGCGTGAGCTTGTCGCCGGTATCCACCAGGGCGATGGAGCGGGCGAGATCGCGGGAGCTGGTGGTGTTGGTGCCGTCGAGGTCCGGCAGCCAGTTGTTCACCACCGTGGCTGTCAGGCCGAGGCTGCGGAAGCGGGTGTTGAGGGTGGTCTTGCCGCCCAGCCGGCGGATCAGCAGGTTGGTGGCGGTGTTGTCGCTCACCCGGATCATCTCCGTGGCGGCCTCGAAGAAGGGGAAGCGGGTGCCCAGGGGCTTGTTGGCCATCCAGCCGGCGCCGCCCCCCACCACCTCCTTGGTGAGCGGCATGGGCTCGTTCCAGCGCAGCTTGCCGCCATCGAGATCCTCCAGGCTGGCCAGCAGGATCGGCACCTTGATGGAACTGGCCGCCGACAGGGGCAGGTCCGGCTGCATCTGGGCGAAGCGGCCGTCGTCGAGCACCAGCAGGAAGGCGCTGGCGGTCAGCCCCTTCTGGGCCGCCGCCAGCCGGGTCCACTGCTGACTGAGGCCGACCAGTTCCTGGCGCGGTTCGAACCGTCCCAGGGCCATGGGGCCGCTGCCGGGCTTCTTCACCACCGGTGCTGCCGGCGCGGGGGTGCCGATCGCCCCCTGGACCAGGCGCGGTGCCATCAGCTTGAGGGCGGTGCCCACGATCACCCCCAGGCCCACGCCCAGCACGATCAGCCGCAGCACCAGCCCCACCGGGCGAAGCCAGGGGTTGCTGCTGCGGGGACGGGATGGACGGCCAGCGCTCACGGATGCAGGACTCTGGGGCGATGTCCGACGCTAGTGGTCCTGGGAAGAAGGGAAAGGGCGACGGCTCGCCCAGCGCAACTGGCACACCATGCCCCGCAGCAGGGCCACCTCCGGACCACTGACCTGACCGCGCTGCAGCAGGGCCCGCAGCTTGGCCATCCGGGCGGCGGCGGTGTGGGGCAGCAGGAAGCCGACCTCCAGCAGCAGCTCCCGGGCGTCGTCGAGCATGGCTTCGAGCGCCCCCCGGGGGCAGGGGCCTTCCCCGACGGGGGCCTGCGGGGCCGGGGCCTGCACCTGGGCCGGGCCGCGGCGCCCGAGGCGGTGCAGGTCGTGCAGCACCACCGCCACGGCATGGGAGAGGTTGAGGGAGCCGTGGGGGGTAGGGGTGGGAATCTGCAGCAGCCGGCCCGCCTGCAGCAGCTCGTCGTTGCTCAGCCCCCGGTCCTCCCGGCCGAACACCAGCGCCGACGGCAGGGCCCGCTCGCCGGCCAGCAGCCAGGCCAGGGCCTCATCCGGGTCCTCCAGGGGCAGGGGCTCCCCCTCGGGACGGCCCGTGGCGGCCACCACCCGTCCGCAGTCGGCCAGGGCGGCGGCCAGGGTGGGGAAGACGGTCGCCCGCTCCAGCAGGGGCAGCCCCTTGACGGCCATCAGCCGGGCCTCCTCACCGAGGGGATCGCAGCGGGGGGCGACCAGGCGCAGATCCTCGATGCCGTAGTTGCGGCAGAGCCGGGCCACGCTGCCCACGTTCAGGGGGCCGGCCGGTTCCACCAGGACCAGCGTGGGGCTCAAGGCAGGGAGTGCAGGAAGGCCAGCAGATCGGCCATGGCCTGGGGTTCGGGCTGGAAGCTGGGCATGGGCGGTGTCCGGCCGCTGACCACCTGCTGGATCAGCTGGCGATCGTTCTTGCGCCGCTCGACGCCGTGCAGATCCGGGCCCACCAGCCCCTGGGCGGCCAGCCCGTGGCAGCCGGCGCAGTTGAGCCGGAACAGGCGGCCCCCATCGGTGGCCGAGCCGGTGAGCTCGAGGGTCTGGCGGGTGTAGGGATCGGCGCGGGCCGCCGGCAGCACCACGACCACCAGCAGGATGCAGGCCACCGCCGCCAGCGTCGCCAGGGCCGCCACCAGGCTGCGGCGCCTGGCAAGGGGTTGTTCGCCCCCTAGGGGGGTGGAGGGCGTCACGGCGGCCGGGGTGGTGGGAGACGGACTGATCACAGTGCTGCGGTGGGTCTCGCGTTGCCGGCGGTGGTCGTGGAAGAATTGTGCATCGCCAGAACCGACTGCCCCTCCATGATCGAACCCCTCCTCTGCGGCATCGTGCTTGGACTGATCCCCGTGACGCTCGTGGGGCTGTTCGTGGCGGCCTGGAACCAGTACCGCCGGGGCAGTGCCCTCGGGGGCTGAGCGTTCGTTCCGACACACCCTAGCCAGTCCGGCCGCCTGGTTCCGAATCGGATCACCGGGTGGTTGGCCATGCGCTCGTGGATCGTCCAGGCGTTCCACCGCCAGGCCGATGCAGGCGCAACACGCGCATCCTTCAAAGGTGGGTGGATGGTCTGCTGCTCAGGACGCGTCCCTGCCGGCTCTGCAGCCGGGCCATGGATTCGCCGCGGCACCGCGTGAAGGCGGCGAAGCCGACCACCACGGCCGGGGACAGCCCAGAGGGCTCAACCTGATGATCAACAGAATTCAGACGGAAAAGGTGTCGATTGTCAGGTGGGCCGCTTTTCTGCAGAAGACCTGCATCCTTTGAATGGCGTGTTGATGAAGTTCGTCGGGTCGGCTGACTTCAGGCCTCTGGCGATCACGGACAAGGCTGATCCTGGGGGCCTGGAACCACATCCTGTTGCGGAGTCCGTGCTTCCAGAAGCATCACCGTGCTGCCGCCGTAGCGACGCTGATCGCGGGCTTGCCACCCCCGGGGCACCTCCGGCACGCCGTCGCTGGCGCACTCCCAGACCAGAATCCCACCGGGAGCCAGCCAGCCGCCCCTGAGCACCGCCGCCGCGATCGGGACGTACAGGCCGGCGGCGTAGGGCGGATCGGCGTAGATCAGATCGAAACCGCTCGGGTCGCTGCGGCCCAGCCAGCGCAGCACCTCATCGCCGTCCACCCGGCAGCGGGGGGTGGCCTCGGGCGAAGCCGACCGGCCCTGCCGCACCAGCTCCAGATTGGCCCGGGCCACCGCGGCGATGCGGCGGTCCCGCTCCACGGCCACCACCTCGGCTGCACCGCGCTGCAGGGCCTCGCAGGCCATCACGCCGCTGCCGCAGCAAAGGTCCAGCCAGCGGCTGCCGGGCACCCGGTTGGCCAGCAGGTTCATCACCGCCAGCCGCACCCGGGCGGCGGTGGGCCGGGCGGTGACGCCGGGGGGGCTCTGCAGCCGCCGCCCACCGCTCAGCCGCAGCGTCACAGGGAGCCGACCCAGTCGAGCCAGCGGCGCAGCATCGCTTCGCCCACGGGGCCGGACTTTTCCGGGTGGAACTGGCAGGCGGCGATTGTCCCCTGCCAGACCGCCGCGGTCACCGGGGTGCCGGCGTAGTCGACGAGGGCTGTGGTGGCCGCGGCGTCGGCCGGCTCGGCGGCGAAGGAGTGCACGAAGTAGACCCAGGCCTCCGGGGTGGCGGCCGGCAGCAGGGGGCTGGCGGTGGCCGGGATCAGGGGCGCCCAGCCCATGTGGGGCAGGGGGTGGCCCGCCACCCGCGGCAGGGAGCGCACGCGGCCTGCCAGCACACCCAGGCCATCGGTTCGGCCTTCCTCGCTGGCCTCGAACAGCAACTGAAGCCCCAGGCAGATCCCCAGCAGCGGGCGGCCGCTGGCGCAGGAGCGGCGCAGGGCCGGCTCGAGCCCGGCCGAGCGCAGCCGCTCCATGGCCGGATCGAAGGCGCCCACGCCCGGCAGCACCAGGGCGTCGCAGGCCTCCAGGTGGGCAGGGTCGTGCACGCTCACCAGCTCGGCGCCCAGCCGCGCAAAGGTGCGCTGCACCGAATGGAGATTGCCCATGCCGTAGTCGATCAGGCCGATGCGGCTCATGGCTGGCTGACGCTCGGGACCCGCTCGGCCGGATGCTCCAGGGCCGGGGAGGCCGGCAGGTCGAGGCCGTTGAGGTGGTCGATGAACTGGTAGAGCCGGCCGACGCGGCGCTTGTCGAAGCGCAGCCGCAGGCAGGGCCGCAGCAGGCCGTTGTCGTCGACGCCCTCACCCGTCTGGATGGCTCCGTCCTCCAGCAGGTCGGCGAAGCGGCGGTTCAGCTCCGGCAGCAGGCTGCGGGGTACCTCGGCGTTGAGCAGCAGCTCGATGCGGTCCTGGCCCAGCTGGGCGCTGTGGAACACCCGGTAGAACCGGCAGATGTGGGCCACGGCGTCCTCGGCGCTGGAGGCTTCCACCATCAGATCCACATCCTCCGGGGAGATCAGTCCCCGGGTGGCGAGCTCCTGGTGCACGTTGCGCTTCCAGACCTTCCAGAAATCGTCGCCGTCCGGGGAGAGCAGCACGAGGGGAATCGGCGATGTGCGTCCCGTCTGGATGAGGGTGAGGCACTCGAACAGTTCATCGAGGGTGCCGAATCCCCCGGGCATCACCACGAGGGCATCGCTCTCCATCAGGAAGAACAGCTTGCGGGTGAAGAAGTAGCGGAAGTAGAGGAGGCGCCCATCGCAGGCGCTCACGTAGGGGTTGGGATGCTGCTCGAAGGGCAGATCCACGTTCAGCCCGATGCTGTGCTCGCAACCCGCGCCGCTGTTGGCGCCCTCCATGACGCCGGCGCCGGCTCCCGTCATCACCTCGAAACCGGCCTCCACCGCCTGGCGGGCGACGTCCTCGGCCAGCAGGTAGCAGGGGTCCTCGCGGCGGGTGCGGGCCGAGCCGAAGACGCTGATCTTGCGCGCGCTGCGCCTGGGGCGGAAGACCTCCAGGGCCTCGCTGATGTCGGCCAGACAGCCGGCGATCAGGCGCCACTCCTCCTCCTCCTTCTCCTGACGCGCCACCTGGAGCAGCGACACCACGGCGCGCTCGATCTGACGGCGCTGGGGGTGGCCGTGGAGAGCTTCGGCGAGGGCCTGCAGGGGGCTGATGCCCGCCGCCGGCGGGGGATTCGGGGGGAGGCGCGGCGTCAGCGGAGCGGTGTCAGAGGTATTTGGAGATGGTGCCCGACAGGGTGTTCTTGGGAACGGCACCTACCACGGTGTCGACCTTCTGACCACCCTTGAAGAGCATCAGGGTGGGAATGCTGCGGATGCCGTACTGGCTGGCGACGTTGGGGTTTTCGTCGGTGTTGAGCTTGTAGACGCGGATCTTGCCCTCGTATTCCTTGGCGATTTCATCGACGATCGGGGCCACCATGCGGCAGGGACCACACCAGGGTGCCCAGAAATCAACCAGCACGGGCACATCACTCTTGAGCACGTCTTGCTCGAAGGAGGCGTCGGTGACGGCAGCGGCGCTGGACATTCCTTGCAGACTCGGGATGTAGTGAATCTAGCAACCGGGTTCGGCCGCTCTTCCCGGGAATGGGGCCAGCGTTGCAGGCCGTAGCGGAACCCGGAGGCAGGGCCGCCGGGAAACGGCGGCAGAAGACAAAAAGCCCGGACACGCCGGGCCGGGGGGTGTGAGGAGTGTGCGAGCCGGAGCCCCCACATCCAGAGGTTAGCCCCCATCTCGCCTTGAGGCCGTGGCGTCCAGACCTGGGACGACCTACTTGCCCATGCCCAGCTGCTGGGCCTTCTGGTACACCTTGCCCTCGGTCAGAAGGGAGGGCGCCACCACCACCTCCACCTCGCGCATCTCCTTGAGGGTGCGGGCCCCCAGGGTGCCCATGGAGGTGCGGATGCAGCCCAGGAGGTTCTGGGTGCCGTCGTCGAGGCCGGCCGGGCCGCGCAGGATCTTCTCCAGGCTGCCGGTGGTGCCCACCTTGATGCGGGTGCCCCGGGGCAGCACCGGGCTGGGGGTGGCCATCCCCCAGTGGAAACCGCGGCCGGGGGCCTCGGCGGCCCGGGCGATCGGGGAGCCGATCATCACCGCATCGGCCCCGCAGGCCAGGCACTTGCAGATGTCCCCGCCGGTGACGATGCCGCCATCGGCCACCACCGGCACGTAGCGGCCGCTCTCCTTCTCGTAGTCGTCCCGGGCGGCGGCGCAGTCGGCCACGGCCGTGGCCTGGGGAATGCCGACGCCCAGCACCCCGCGGGAGGTGCAGGCGGCCCCGGGGCCGATGCCCACCATCACCCCGGCGGCCCCCGCCCGCATCAGCTGCAGGGTGACGTCGTAGGTGACGCAGTTGCCGATCACCACCGGCACGCCGAGGTCGCGGCAGAGGGCGGCCAGGTCGAGGGTCTGGCGGCCTTCCGGGCCGATGTGCTCGGTGGAGACCACCGTCGCCTGGACGAAGAACAGGTCGGCGCCCGATTCCGCCACCGCCGCCCCGAAGCGCAGGGCGGCCACCGGGGTGGCACTCACCGCCGCGATGCCACCGCCCGCCTTGATCTCGGCGATCCGCTGCCGCACCAGGTCCTCACGGACCGGCTGGCTGTAAAGCTCCTGCATCAGGCCCACGAACTCGTCGCGGCCCACCGAGGCGATCCGCTCCAGGATCGGTTCGGGGTCGTCGTAGCGGCACTGGACGCCCTCAAGGTTGAGCACCCCGAGCGCCCCCAGGCGGGTGAGCTCGATGCACATGCCCACATCCACCACCCCGTCCATGGCGCTGGCGATGATCGGGATCTCCCGCTGGATCCCCCCCAGGCTCCAGCTGCTGTCGGTCACCTCGGGATCGACGGTGCGACCGCCCGGGACCAGAGCGATTTCATCGATGCCGTAGGCGCGGCGTACGGTCCGGGAGCGACCGAGCTGAATGTTCACCGTTGGACGGACACAGTGGGCACAAACTATCAACCGGTCCGCGATGGCCCCCGGCCCGTGCCCGTGCCCTGGATCACTCCCGCCCGCGGAAGTCGTTCCAGCGGCGGCTCCAGTCGGCGAAGACCTGGTCCCGGTCGCTCTTGCGCACCAGCCGGGTGGCGGTGAACCGGAGCGCGGCGATCAGGCCCACCAGCTCCAGCAGGCCGCCCACCAGGGGCAGGCTGTCGAGGGTGCCGATCAGGGACGCGTAGACCCGCAGCAGCAGCACCACCCCGATCAGGATCGCCAGCCCCTTGAGGGGGCCACGGAAGCGCTGCCACTGGGCCTGCAGTTCGCCGCTGCCCAGCCAGTCCTTGATCTTCTGCAGCAGCAGATCGAACTCGCCGCCGCCCTCGCCGCCCGGCTCCGCCGAGCCCTCCAGGGGGGGCACCTCCAGGGTGGCGGTGATGCCGGGTTCCGGCTCGCTCACAGGCGTGGGCACCGGCGCCGGGATCTCGCTGTCGGCTTCGGCCAGGGGCTCCAACCCGGCACTCATCGGCTCCGGTTCCGGCTCCGGGCTCACGCCGAACGGGTCGGGGGCCGCGTGCTCAGGCTCATGGGCCACGGGTTCCGCCGCCCACGGCTGCGGCGACGGTCCGTTCTCCTGGCCCTCAGGGCTGGAGGGGGGCTCGGGGCTGAAGGGGGTCTCGGCCATGGCAGGCGCCGGCAGCTCACGGCGGAGCTTACGGCCGTTTTCCCCCACCGCCCCGGAGGTGTGCAGGGAGTTCAGCTGTCGAGGGGAATCAGCCCACCACGGCCGGAGAGGGGCCGGACCGGCAGGCGCAGCGGAAAGCGGTCCTCCTCGAGCCAGGTGATCAGCTCGGCGCCGATCGACTCGGCCAGCCGTGGGCTGTGGGCCGGAGCGGCGGTGACGCGGCGTCCCTCCACCTGGATCCGGCCGGACCTGAGCCGGGCGTAGCTGACCGAACCGAGGCGGGGCCGCAGGCGGCGAGGAATGGAGACATCCAGCACCGGCGCCTCCAGGTCCTCGTCGCCGCAGGCGGCCTGGCGGGCGACCGCTTCGTTGATCAGGGGGATCGGAGCCGCCAGGCCCACCAGCAGGGCGGCGCCGTGGCCCTCGAAGAAGCAGGGCCGCAGCCATTCGGGCCGCAGGCCGTGCAGATCCACGCTCACCGTCGCCACCGCCCCGGGGCTGAGGGCGTGGCCGGCGGCGGAGCGCGGGACGCCGGGCTGGTGGCCGCTGCCGCTGCCCACCACCCAGCCGATGGCCCCCGCCACCAGCACCGGTGAACCAGGCCCCAGCAGCGCCAGCCCCGGCATGGTCAGGCCGATGCTGCCGGCACCGCCGCAGCTGTGCAGGGCATTGCCGAACGGTCCCAGCACGGGCCCCCATGGGCTGCGCAGCACCCCCTCGGCGCTGCTCACCGCCACCAGGCCGTTCTCGGTGATGCCCCGGTGCAGCAGCAGCCGGCCGGAGCCGATCCGCTCCAGATCCAGCTGGGCCTGCAGGTCCCGGCGGGGGTGCAGGGCGGTGATGTCTCCGGTGGCGGCGAGGGTCAGGCTCCCGCCGCGGAGCAGCCGGTCGAGCAGGTGGGCGCCCCCCTGCCGCTGGGCTTCCCCGAGCCCACCGCCGATGGGCAGCACCAGGTCGCCGCCACCGCCGCCGCTCTGGGCGCCGAGGGATTCCAGCTGGGCATCCCGGAAGCGGATCGGCGGATCGCTGGGGCCGATGTTGAGGTGCAGGCTGCCCTGATCGGTGAATTCGGCATTGGCGGCCACCACCACGTCGGTGGCCGCGTAGGCCTCCGCCAGCCCCGCCTCGGCCACCAGCCGGCGGAAGTCGGCGGCGGCCCGCACCCGCAGCACACCCTTGCGCTGGCGCTGGCGCAGGGCCGATTCACTCCGGGCCGGCAGGGTCATCGATAGAGTGGGTTGTGCCCCATACGGTCTTGCATGGCGGATCCAACCGGACCCGGTGAATCCGACGGACGGATCATCCAGACCGACCTGCGCAATGAGATGTCGCGCTCCTACCTGGAGTATGCGATGAGCGTGATCGTGGGCCGGGCCCTGCCCGATGCCCGCGACGGCCTCAAGCCGGTGCACCGGCGCATCCTGTACGCGATGTACGAGCTCGGTCTCACGAGCGACAGGCCCTACCGGAAATGTGCCCGTGTGGTGGGGGAGGTGCTCGGCAAGTACCACCCCCACGGCGACACGGCCGTCTACGACGCCCTGGTGCGCATGGCCCAGGACTTCTCGATGCGGATGCCCCTGATTGACGGGCACGGCAACTTCGGCTCGGTCGACAACGATCCGCCGGCCGCGATGCGGTACACGGAATCGCGGCTGCAGGCCCTGACCACCGACAGCCTGCTGGAGGACATCGAAGCCGAAACCGTCGACTACATCGACAACTTCGACGGCTCCCAGCAGGAACCCACCGTGATGCCGGCCCGGGTGCCGCATCTGCTGCTCAACGGCTCCTCCGGCATCGCCGTGGGGATGGCGACCAACATCCCCCCCCACAACCTCACCGAGCTGATCGACGGCCTGCTGGCCCTGATCGACGATCCGGAGATCGAGGACCGGGCCCTGATGGCGATCATCCCCGGCCCCGATTTCCCCACCGGCGGCCAGATCCTCGGCCGCCGCGGCATCCGCGAGACCTACACCACCGGCCGGGGTTCGATCACCATGCGCGGCGTGGCCTCCATCGAAACGGTGGAAGCCAAGGGCCGCCCCGACCGGGATGCGGTGATCATCACCGAACTCCCCTACCAGACCAACAAGGCCTCCCTGATCGAGCGCATCGCCGAGCTGGTCAACGACAAGAAGCTCGAGGGCATCGCCGACATCCGCGACGAGAGCGATCGCGACGGCATGCGCATCGTGATCGAACTGCGTCGCGACGCCTACCCCCAGGTGGTGCTGAACAACCTGTTCAAGCTCACGCCGCTGCAGAACAACTTCAGCGCCTACATGCTGGCCCTGGTGAAGGGCGAACCGGTGCTGCTCACCCTCGGCAGGATGCTGCGGGTGTTCCTCGAGTTCCGCATCGAGACGATCGAGCGGCGCACCCGTTACTTCCTGCGCAAGGCGGAGGAGCGCGACCACATCCTGCAGGGTCTGCTGCTGGCCCTCGACCAGCTCGACCCGATCATCGCCCTCATCCGGGCCGCCCCCGACACCGCCACCGCCCGGGCCCAGCTCCAGGAGCGCCATGGCCTCAGTGAGATCCAGGCCGACGCCATCCTGCAGATGCAGCTGCGGCGGCTCACGGCCCTGGAGGCCGACAAGATCCGGCTCGAACACGACGACCTCGTCGCCAAGATCGCCGACTACAAGGACATCCTCGGCCGCCGGGAGCGGGTGCTGGGGCTGATCCAGGAGGAGCTCCAGGTGCTCCGCGCCCGTTACGACTCCCCCCGCCGCACCGAGATCCTCGACCTCGAGGGTGGGCTGGAGGACATCGACCTGATCGCCAACGAGCGCTCGGTGGTGCTGCTCACCGAGAACGGTTATCTCAAGCGGATGCCGGTGAGCGAGTTCGAGGCCACCAGCCGCGGCACCCGCGGCAAGGCCGGCACCCGCAGCCAGGGCGAGGAGGCGGTGAAGCTGTTCATCAGCTGCAACGACCACGACGCCCTGCTGCTGTTCAGCGACCGGGGGGTGGTGTATTCGATTCCCGCCTACCGGGTGCCGATCTCCAGCCGTTCCGCCAAGGGCACGCCGATCGTGCAGCTGCTGCCGATTCCCCGCGAGGAGGCCATCACCTCCCTGCTGGCGGTGAGCGCCTTCGACGACGACGTCCAGCTGGTGATGCTCACCAGCGGCGGCTACATCAAGCGCACCCGCCTGTCGGCCTTCAGCAACATCCGCTCCAACGGCCTGATCGCCATCTCCCTCGAGGACGGTGACGCCCTGCGCTGGGTGCGGCTGGCCCTGCCTGGCGACAGCGTGCTGATCGGCTCCCTCAAGGGGATGACGATCCACTTCCGCCTCAGTGACGAGGAGCTGCGTCCCCTGGGCCGCACCGCCCGCGGCGTGCGGGCCATGAACCTGCGACCCGGCGACGAGCTGGTGAGCATGGATGTGCTCACGGCGGAACTGGCCGACCGGGTGGCCAGCACGGCCGAGACCGGCGCCGATGAGGAGGAGGGTGACGAGGTCGCCCCCAGTGAGGGTCCCTGGGTGCTGGTGGCCAGCGCCAGCGGTCTCGGCAAGCGGGTGCCGGTGGATCAGTTCCGGCTGCAGCGCCGCGCCGGCATGGGTCTGCGGGCGATCAAGTTCCGCCGCGACGGCGACGTGCTGGTGGGCCTCAAGGTGCTCGGGGCCGGCGAGGAGCTGCTGCTGGTGAGCGAGCGGGGGGTGATCGTGCGCATGAAGGCCGACGCCATTCCCCAGCAGTCCCGGGCGGCCACCGGCGTGCGGCTGCAGAAGCTGGATGCCGGCGATCGCCTCACCGAAGTGGTGCTGGTGCCGCCGGCCGCCGAGGAGGAGGAGCTGGCCGATGGCGCGGCGGTGGACGCCGTGGATGTCACAGCCGTCTCTGCACCTGAGGCTGCGCCCCCGACGGACGCCCCCACGGACGCCCCCGGGGCCCCGGCCGGCGAGGAGCCCACTGACCCTGAGGCCGGCGACGACTGATCCCAGCGACGACTGAGCCCAGCGCCGACTGAGCCCCCGGCGGGCTCAGCGCTGGCCCAGGGCCCAGAGCAGCAGCACCCCGTAGCCGGCCAGGCTGGCCAGCTGCAGGCCCAGCTCCAGCCGTTCGATGCGGCGTTCGAGCCGTGGGCGCTGCGGGCCGCCGCCGTCGCTGGCGAGGCGATCCAGCCGGTTGGCGCACCAGATGAACTCGCAGAAGAACACCAGGGTCACCAGGTAGGAAAAGGCGTAGAGCCCATCCATCACGGTGAGATAGGGCAGGGACGGCAGGGAGTCGCGGTAGGCCTGCTGCATGAACACCAGCGTCAGCAGGATCACCGGTGGGATCGCCAGGCGCTCGGAGCTGAAGCCGGCCCGCAGGTTGGGGGTGAGCAGCATCACCACCATCGTGATTGTCAGGGGGAGCAGCCACTTCACCAGCGCCGCCCAGCCGATCGGGTCGTAGAGCAGCTCCATCTCCACGCCGCCGCGGCTGGGGAACAGGCGCCAGCTGCGGAGCCGGTAGCCGTTCATGTTGCTGCGGCGGCTGACGCCGGAGGCGGCGCTGTCGGCTTCCAGCCGAATCCGGGGCGGCTTGGCGATCGTGGCGGGAAAGCTGGGGTCGGGCACCAGCCGGATCTGCAGCGGCAGGGTGCCGAAGGGGTATCCCCGATAGTCGATCTCATCGGAGTAGAAGTTGCCGTTGAAGCGGTAGTCGCGGCCCAGATCCGCCCCCAACCGCAGCGGACCGCTGCTGGCCTCCAGCAGGGAGTCCCAGGGCTCCACCAGGTTCTGGAAGCGCACCAGCGTGAGGGGATCCACGCCGGCCGCCAGCCACCGCCCCATCACCTCCGCCGGTGCCGACAGCCGCAGCGTCCCTTCGACGCTGAAGGTCTTCTCCCGCGAGGAGAAGCGGTAGACGTTGTCCACTGCCATGGAGACGCGGATCGTCACTGCGGAAGGCGTTCCCATCGGGGGCGCCGTCGACACCCCCGCTCTCGGCACGGCGGAACCCGCACCTGCCAGCAGGGCCAGGATCAGGAGCAGGCCCAGGCAGGCCAGCGTCGCCAGCCGTCGGCGAGCGACACCGCGCATGGCCGTGGTGCAGGATGACCCCTCACCGTACCGGCGAGATGGCGAGGGACGTGCTGGTGCTCGGCGGCGGCCCCGCCGCCCTCTGCATCGCGGCGGCCCTGGCGGACGAGGGGCTGGCCGTGGCGCTGCTGGCGCCCGACGATCCGCGCGCCCCCTGGCCCAACACCTACGGCATCTGGGGGGACGAGGTGGACGCCCTGGGCCTGGGCCATCTGCTGGAGCACCGCTGGAGCCACACGGTCAGTTACTTCGGCCCCGGTGCTCCGGACCCGGAGGCGGCGGCCAACCGCCCCACGACCCATGGCCGGGATTACGGCCTGTTCGACCGCGCCGCCCTGCAGCGGCACTGGCTGGAGGCCTGCGGGCGCGGCGGGGTGGAGATGCTCCAGGGGCTGGCCAGCGGCTGTGATGCCTCCGGGGCGTTGAGCACGGTGGAGCTGGCGGATGGGCGCCGGCTGCAGGTGCGGCTGGTGGTGGACGCCACCGGCCATCAGCCGGTGCTGGTGCAGCGGCCCGACCGGGGCCCGGTGGCCGGGCAGTCGGCCTACGGCGTCATCGGCCGCTTCTCGGCGCCGCCGGTGCAGGCCGATCAGTTCGTGCTGATGGACTACCGCGCTGACCACCTCAGCGAGGCGGAGCGGGCCGAGCCCCCCACCTTTCTCTATGCGATGGACCTGGGCGGCGGCCGCTTCTTCGTCGAGGAGACATCGCTGGCCCTGGCTCCCCCGGTGCCCTTCGAGGTGCTCCAGCAACGCCTCCACCGGCGCCTGGCCCACCGCAGCGTGCGCGTGCTGGAGGTGGAGCACGAGGAGTTCTGCCTGTTTCCGATGAACCTGCCGCTGCCGGATCTGCAGCAGCCGGTGCTGGGCTTCGGCGGGGCGGCGTCGATGGTGCACCCGGCCTCGGGCTACATGGTGGGCGCCCTGCTGCGCCGGGCCCCGGCGGTGGCGGCGGCGGTGGCGGCGGCGATGGCCGACGCCGATGCCCCCTCGGCCCTGCTGGCCCGGGCGGGCTGGGGCGCCCTCTGGCCCCCGGCGCTGCGCAGTAAGCACGCCCTGTACCAGTTCGGGCTGGGCAAGCTGATGGGTTTCAGCGAAGCCGAGCTGCGCCAGTTCTTCGCCAGCTTCTTCTCCCTGCCGGGCCCCCAGTGGTATGGCTTCCTGGCCAACACCCTGACGGTGCCGGAGCTGCTGGCGGCCATGCTGCGCCTGTTCGCCCTGTCCCCGTGGGCGGTGCGGGCCGGCCTGCTGCTGCCGCCGCGCCGGCCCTAGGCCGGCGGCGCCAGCCCCAGCACCTCGGCGCTCTCGCTGCGGATCCGCTGGCAGAGGTCGGCGTCGCTGCGAATTGATTCGCCGTAGGAGGGCAGGATCCGCTTCAGGGTGTCCTGCCAGCCGTCGGGCAGCTTCTCGCGGAAGCAGGAGTGGAGGATCTCCAGGGCGATCGCCACGGCGGCCGACGCGCCGGGGGAGGCCCCCAGCACGGCCACCAGGGAGGTGTCGGCGGCGTGCACCACCTCGGTGCCGAACTGGAGCACTCCGCCACGCCGGGCATCGGCCTTGATGATCTGCACCCGCTGGCCGGCCACCGCCAGGGTCCAGTCGGAGGGGCGGGCGGTCGGATAGAAGTCGCGCAGGGCGGCGAAGCGTTGTTCGGCGCTGGCGAACACCTGGCCGACCAGGTACTGGGTCAGGGGCAGGTTGTCCCGGGCCACCGCCAGCAGCGGCAGCAGGTTGCCGGTCCGCAGGGAGCGGGGCCAGTCGCAGAGGGAGCCGCTCTTGAGGAACTTGCTGGAGAAGCCCGCGTAGGGCCCGAACAGGATCCAGTGGCGGCCGTCGACGAGGCGGGTGTCGAGGTGGGGCACCGACATCGGCGGTGAGCCGGCGGCCGCCATCCCGTAGACCTTGGCGTGGTGGCGGCTGGCCACCGCGGGGTCGCCGCAGCGCAGCCACAGGCCGCTGACGGGAAAGCCGCCGTAGCCGCGCCCTTCCGGGATCCCCGATTTCTGCAGCAGGGTGAGGGCGCCGCCGCCGGCCCCGAGAAACACGGTGCCCGAATCGATCAGCCGGGTCTCCCCGGTGGTCTGGTTGCGGGTCTCCAGGCGCCAGCCACCCTCAGGCCGGCGCCCCAGGGATTGCACCACCGTGGAAAAGCGCGCCTCAAAGGCCCCGCTGGCCCGCAGGTGATCCAGCAGCTGGCTGGTGAGGGCCCCGAAGTTCACGTCGGTGCCGGCGGCGATGTGGGTGGCGCCGATCGCCTGGGCCGGATCCCGGCCCTCGATCAGCAGCGGCGCCCACGCCGCCACCTGGGCGTGGTCCTCGCTGTAGGCCATCCCCCGGTAGCAGTGGTGGGCGGCCATCTGCCGGTGGCGTTCCCTCAGGTAGGCCCGCCGCTCCTCCCCCAGCACGAAGCTCATGTGGGGGACGCCCTGGATGAAGGCCCCGGGGGAGCCCAGGGCCCCGTCGCGGACTAGGTGGGTCCAGAACTGGCGCGACAGGTCGAAGGCTTCGTTGATGTCGAGCGCCTTGGCGAGGCTGATCGAGCCGTCCGCCGCCATCGGGGTGTAGTTGAGCTCGCAGTTCCCCGCATGGCCCGTGCCGGCGTTGTTCCAGGCGCTGGAACTTTCCTGGGCCTCCCGGGGCAGGCCCTCGACGAGCAGGAGGCGCAGGTCCGGCCGCAGCTGCCGCAGCAGGGTGCCCAGGGTGGCGCCCATGATCCCTGCCCCGACCAGGGTCACATCGACGGTGGTCAGGGTCACGGGGTCTGCGGTGGGATCGGTTCGGCCAGCAGGCCGGGCGACACGGTATCCGATGGCCGTCGGCGCCTGGCAGCATGGATCCTGTTGCGCCCCCGTGCCGCGGGTGAGAGCAGTGACGCAGGCTCCCCCGGCCATCCCCCATGGCCCTGCCGCTGGCGCCGACGAAGCCCAGGCCTGCCGGCAGGAGCTGCTGGGGCTGCTGCGGGGCGGATCCTCCGGCGCTGCAGCCCCCGCCGCCGGGCGCATCGAGGCCCTGATCGAGCGGTTGGAGCACCTGCAGCCCGCCGATCTGACGGCCCAGGCTGACCAGCTGGCGGGGGTGTGGGAGCTGCGCTGGAGCAGCAGTTCCCTGCCCTATCTGGCGGTCAGGCCCTGGCTGGAGAATCTGCAGCTGCTCGATCCCGCCGGCGGCCGTGCCCTGAACCTGCTGCGGCCGGCCGGCCCCCTCGGGCCCCTGGCGGGGATCGCCGTGCAGGCCAGCATCGCCGTGGCTCCCGAGGCCCCCCACCAGCGGGTGTCGGTGCGCTTCGAGCGCGGGGGCTGGCTGGGGCCCAGGTTCGGAGACCAGCGGCTGGAGCTGTTCCGGCAGGTGCGGCAGAGCTTTCCCGCCTGGCTCGATGTCACCGTGCTCGATGACGCACTGCGGGTGAGCCGCGGCCAGAACGGCACCCTGTTCGCCCTGGTGCGGCGCCCGGACCTGGCCCTGGCGGCGTTTCTGGCCTGAGGGTGAGGGCCCCGAGCCCCCTCACCAGCGCCCCTCACCAGCCCCCGTCGTCGTCCCCGTCCTCGGCCGGCTCGGGCGGCCAGGCCAGGTGCACCACCACCGGCGCATGGTCGCTGGGCTGGGCGTTGCCGCGCACCCCCTTGTGGATCACGCAGCCCGTGGCGCAGGCCAGCAGCTCCTCGGAGAGATAGATGTGGTCGATGCGCCAGCCCCTGTCCATGTCCCAGGCGCCGGTGCGGTAGTCCCACCAGCTCCAGTGGCCGGCGTCCGGTTCGAAGACGCGGAACACGTCCTCCAGGCGCTCGCCCAGGGCGCCCCTCAGGGCCTGCCGCTCCGGATCGCTGGCCATGATCCCGCCGCTGAGGCGGTCCGGGTCGTGGATATCGCGGCCCTCCAGGGCGATGTTGAAGTCCCCCACCATCGCCAGGGGTTCCCCTTCGGCGTCCTGGGCCTCCAGGTAGCGCCGCAGGTACCCCAGCCACGCCAGCTTGTAGGGGTACTTGTCCGACGTCAGGGCCGAGCCATTGGGCACGTAGAGGTTGAGCACCCGCACCCCTTCGATCCAGGCACTGATCACCCGTTTCTGTTCGCCCAGCTCCTCGGCCGCCGGATCGTCCGGCAGCAGGGCGGCGAAGCCCACCCGCACGTCCTCGATCGGCAGCCGGCTGAGGATGGCCACGCCGTTGTAGGCCTTCTGTCCGCTGATCACGGCCCGGTAGCCCAGGGCCTCGAAGGCGGCGTGGGGGAACAGCTCGTCGGCCACCTTGGTCTCCTGCAGGCAGAGCACGTCGGGCGCTTCGGCCTGGAGCCAGGCGCACACCTGATCGAGTCGGGTGCGCACCGAGTTGACGTTCCAGGTGGCGATCCGCAGGGCCATGGCGACTGGGCGGGGAACCGGCAAAGGGCCCTTATCATGAAGCTCCTGGTGATTCGACCCTCCGCCGGCAGGAGCCATGAACCGTTCGTTTTCTCTGCAGGCCTGCGCGGCCGGCGTCGGGGCTCTCGCCCTGCTGATGGCCGGTGAGGCCCGGGCCCAGCAGGCCGGCTACGGCCAGACCCTCGGTACCAGCATCCAGGAGCGTCAGCTCTATGACTACGGGCCGAGCAAATCGGGATCCGGCAGCGGTTCGATCCTCGACAGCACCAACCCGCTTGACCTGATGAACAAGCTGAAGCGCAGCACCGCCCTGGACGACGCCACGCCCCCCAGCTCCGCCATCGATCAGGCCCTCAGGGAGTTTGACGCGAAGGCGCCGAAGCCGGCGCCGGCGGGGTCGGCCGGGCAGCTGAAGGGGATCTGAGCGGCTCGAGCCCCCAGCTGGCCGCCAGCTTGTCGAGCCTCGGATCTGGCTTGTCGGGATCGGGGCTGCGCAGCCTTGCCTGGGCCAGGGCCTCCTGGGCCCCCTTGGTGTCCCCCTGGTCGTGGCGCAGCATGGCCAGACCCAGCAGGGGGCGCTGGTCCTGGGGGAACAGGTTGGCCAGCTGCAGGTAGGTGGCAGCTGCCGTCGTCGCCTGGTCCCGTTTGAGCTGCAGTTCCGCCAGCAGCAGGCCGATGCCGAGGGCTTCCGGCCTCACGTCGGGTTTGATCGCCATCCCGTAGGCCGCCTTGACGCGGGCCTCCGCGGCCGCGCCGCGCCCCTGCTCCAGGTTCAGCAGGCTGAGCAGCTGCAAGGCCTCCACCTGGGTGGGACGCAGGTTGAGGATCTGACGCAGTTCCCGTTCGGCGCCGCTGCTGTCGCCCTGGTCGCGGCGCAGCTCGGCCAGCATCAGCCGCAGGGACCAGCGCTCGGGCTCCCGGTCGGCCATCGGCTCGAGCAGGCCGACGGCCTCCCCCTTGCGGTCGAGAGCGACGAGCAGTTCCAGCAGCCGCTGACGGTCGGCCGGGGTGGCCTCATCGGCGTCGAGCCGCAGTCGCAGGCGGGTGGCCTCCTTGGTGAGCAGCGTCCGCTTCGGATCGGCGCTGGCCTGGGTGGCCGACTGGCGGTGTCCTAGCCACCAGCCTCCCCCGAGGGCCAGGATCCCGACCAGGCTGACGGCCAGCAGCGACCAGAGGCCGCTCAGGCTTCGGTTCGGGGAGGGCATCCGTTGACGGTGTGGGCTCGGTGTCGCGACCGAGTCTGGCCTGGGCATCGCGCTTCCGCTGCTGCTTACATTGACCCGGGCCAGTCCAGGTACCGCCACGGGGTTTTTCCTTCCACCATGCGCCAGCATCCCATTTCCCCGGTCACCGAGCCGCTCCAGTACCGGGCCATCGGAGTGGTGCGCGGGTCCTACGTGCCAGCCGATCCTGCCCAGCTCACCAGGGGCGTGATCCGCACGGCCGAGGGCACCGAAATCGAAGCCGTGGTCCTCGGCCGCCTGCTCACCCTGATGCGCCGGCATCTAGATCTGGAGACCCCCCATCTGTGGGTCGTCTACCCCCGCTCGCGGGAGGAGAACCAGCTCCACCTGCAGATGGTGGGGGTGTGGGAGCCCAGCACCCTCTCGACGCCAGGGGCCGAAGCCGCCGCGGGCGAAGCCGATGGGCCCACCGCCGAGGCGCCCTCGGCCGCCGACCAGCTCCCCGAGGGCGACGACTATTTCTCGATCCGCGGCGAGCTGATCTTCACCCGCCCCGAGACCGGCGATCTGGTGATCAAGGTGCGGCAGCAGCCCCGCCCCGACGGCAACCGTCCGGTGCCGTTCAAGCTCCAGCTGCGCGGTGAGATTCCCTTGGAGCACCTGCGCCATTTCGTCGCCCTCGACCTGCGGCGCCAGGGCCAGCAGCTCGCCGTCGAGCGTTTCGAGGTGATCGGCCCGGTGGCCCAGCGGGGCAACCGCGGTGGTCGGGGGGCCCGCCGACCCGGGGCTGACAAGGGCGGCCCGGCCAAGCCCAAGGGCCATGACCGGGCCGTGACCCGCCAGGGCCGCTGAGATGACCAGCGGTGCCTTCACGGCCGGGGTCGTGGTGTTGCTGCTGAGTCTTGCCGCCGTGGTCGGTCCGCTGGTCGGGCTCTCCCCCTGGTGGGTCACCCTGCTGGTGGCCCTGGGCCTGGGTTCCCTCACTGTTGACGCGGCCCGCTTCGGCGGGCGGGGCGGCCACCTGCTGGCCGAAGCCCTGCCCGGCGGTGCCTGGCGCCTGCGCCGCATCGCCGTGCACGAGGCCGGCCATGCCCTGGCGGCGGACAGCGACGGCCTGGCGGTCCGGCGGGTGCTGGTGGGCAGCCTGGCCTGCCTGCGGGCCGGCGTCGACAGCGGCGGCTGCACCGAATTCGCCCTGCCCGAGAGCGTGAAGCTCTCCGCCGAGGACCTGCGCCGCTGGAGCCGGGTGCTGCAGGCCGGCATGGTGGCCGAGACCCTGGTCTACGGCGACAGCGTCGGCGGCGACGACGATCGGGCCCTGCTGGGTCGTCTCTGGGGCCTCTCCGGCTTCGACGTCGAGATGGCCCGGCTGGAGCAGCGCCGGGCCCGCCGTGAGGTGGAGCAGGCCCTGCGGGAGCGCCGCGCTGAGATCGAAGCCGAGGCCGACCGGCTGCTGGCGGCGGCCCCCCGGTTCGGACGCCGGTCCCCTTCATGACCCTGGCCCTGCTGGATTGCCCCACCGGTCTGGCCGGCAACATGCTGCTGGCGGCCCTGCTGGACCTCGGCCTTCCCCGGGAGGTGATCGCGGCTCCCCTGGCCGCCCTGGGGCTGGAGGGCCGCTACCGGCTGCGGATCGAGGAGCGGCGCAGCGCCGGGCTGCGGGGACTCCACCTGGACGTGGAGACGCTGGAGCCCCAGCCGCACCATCGCCCCTGGGGGGCGTTGCGCGGGCAGCTCCAGAGCGCTCCCCTGGAGCCGGCGCTGCAGGAAAGGGTGCTGGCGGTGTTCGGGCTGCTGGCGGAGGCGGAGGCGGCGGTCCACGGCCACGCCGCCGAGGCCGTGGAGTTCCACGAGGTGGGGGCGATCGATGCCCTGGTGGACATCGTCGGCGTCTGCGCCGGGCTGCTCCATCTGGGGGTGAAGCAGCTCGTCTGCGGCGTGCCGCCGGCGGGCCACGGCCGTGTCGTCACGGCCCACGGGGCCCTGCCCCTGCCCGCCCCGGCGGTGCTGGAGATCGCCCGTTCCCGGGGGCTGCCGCTGGGCTCCAGTGAGGGCTTCCCCGCCGGCGAGCTCACCACCCCCACCGGCATGGCCCTGGCGGCCTGCTGGGCCGACCGTTTCGGCCCCTCCCCCGCGGCCCTGCCGCTGCGGGTGGGGGTGGGTCTGGGCAGCCGCGAGCTGGATCGGGCCAACCTGCTCCGGCTCACCCTGGCCCGTCCGCTGGGGGAGGCTGGTGCGGAGGGGGCCATCGAGGGGGGCAGCGAGGGGGGCGAGGTGCGCGAAGCCCTGCTGCAGCAGCAGGCCCAGATCGACGACGCCACGGCCGAGGACCTGGCCTACCTGGCCGAGTCCCTGCGCCGGGACGGGGCGCTGGAGGTGTTCAGCCAGCCGGTGGCAATGAAGAAGGGACGCACCGGCACCCTGATGACGGCCCTGATGCCCCCGGAGCTGGGGCCCCGGCTGCGCCGGGTGTGGTGGCGCCACGGCACGACGCTGGGGGTGCGGGAGCAGCTGCAGGACCGCTGGATCCTGCCGCGACAGAGCGAGACGCTGGCCACCCGGCTGGGGCCGGTGCGGATCAAGTGGGCCACCCTCCCGGACGGCCGTCGGCGGGCCAAGGCGGAGCACGCCGACCTCGTGGAGTTGGCCGGGCGCCTGGGATGCTCGATCGAGGAGGTGCGCGACGAGGTGCGTCGGGCCCTGGCCGCCGACGGGGGAGCCCCATGAGCGCCTGGTCCCGCCACTTCCTGGGCCTGGGCCAGCGCCTGGGGACCGGCCTCGGGGCCCTGCGGCGCCGGCTGCCGTCGCCCCCCACGCTGCCGGCCCTGCCCGGCGGCCTGCGCCCCTGGATCACCCTGGGCAGCATCGGCTTCGTGATGGCGGCCCTGCTCAGCCACGGTCGCCAGCTGGTGCAGCTTCGGCTCGATGGTCAGGGCTGGCTGTGGTTGCTCCTGGGCGTCGGCGTGAGCCTGCTCAGCCTGGTGGTCAACGGCCTGGCCTGGGGGGTGGTGCTGCGCTGGCTGGGCCTGCGCCCCGACTGGGCCGCGGTGGTGGAACTGCACGTGGCCACCAACCTGCGCAAGTTCCTGCCCGGGGGCATCTGGCATCTGGCCTCGCGGGTCCAGCGGCTGCGCAGCGAGGACACGCCCCTGGCAGCGCCGGTCGGCACGACCATGGCGCTGGTGGCGGTGCTGCTCGATCCCCTGGTGGCGGCGGTGGCCGCCCTGGCGTTGGTGCCCCTCGGCGGCTGGCAGGGCGGGCTGGGCCTGGTCTGTCTGCTGCCCCTGGCCCTGTTGCTGCCCCGCTGGCTCGACCCCCTGCTGGTGCGGCTGGAGCGGCGCCGGGCCCGGGACCTCGGCCTGGAGGAGGAGCTCAGGCAGGAGACGCCGCTGGAGCGGTCGACCGTGCTGCGTGGCTATCCCTGGCCGCCCCTGCTGGCGGAGATGGCCTTCGTGCTGCTGCGCTTCGCCGGCTTCTGCTGCTGCATCCAGGCCTTCGACCTGCCGCTGGCGAACGATGCCACCGTCTGGCTGGCGGGATTCGCCCTCGCCTGGACCGCCGGACTGGTGGTGCCGGGGGCACCCGGGGGCCTGGGGGTGTTCGAGGCGGTGCTGCTGTTGCGGATGGGGGTGGCCCTGCCGGAGGCGCCGCTGCTGGCGGTGGCCCTCAGCTACCGCCTGATCGTCACGCTCACCGATCTGCTGGGGGCCGCCCTGGTCAGCCTGGACGGCAGCCTGGCCCGGGGGGCGTCGTCCGGGCCGCCGACGTCGGCCAGCACACCGACATCAGACAGCCCTTCTCAATAGGCTCTAGTGTTGCGAAGGTCTGGGATCGCGTGGTGAACACTCCCCCCACCGGTCTGGCCCAGCCCCGCAGTCTGCGCACCACCCTGAACGACCGGGGCCAGCGGCTCACGCCCCAGCGTCAGCGGGTGCTGGATCTGTTCGAGCGGATCGGCGAGGGCAGCCACCTGAGCGCGGAGGAGGTGCACCTGCGTCTGGTGCGCAGCCAGGAGCGGGTGTCGCTGGCCACCGTCTACCGCACCCTGCGGCTGCTGAGCTCGATGGGGCTGCTGCAGGAGCTGGAGCTGCCAGAGGGGGGGCGCCGCTTCGAGCTGGCCGGCGACGCCCACCGGGACCATCACCATCTGGTCTGTGTCCGCTGCGGCCGCACCGAGGAGTTCGAGAGCGGTGCCGTGCTGGCGGCCGGCGAGGCGGCGGCCGGGACCTTCGGCTTCCGGCTGCTGGAGTGCGTCCTCAACGTCCGGGCCCTCTGTCCGGCCTGCGCGGCTGAGGAGCAGGGCTGAGGGGGGCGCCGGGACCGAGCATGGGCAGTTGCAGCTGCTGATCGGCCCAGTGGGCCGCCAGGGCCGCCAGCAGGCTGGACCGGTCGCCACGGATGCGAAGCATGGGGTGGAAGGGGGGGAGGTCGGCCTCCAGGCTGGGGCGCGTCCCCTGGGCCGGCGCGATCCATGGCACGGCTCCAGGCAGCGGATGACACCAGTGGATGAATCCGGCGGGAGGTGCGCAGCTCGTGAAGACCCGTGGCAGGGACCCGTCGAGCCGCCTAGACAGCAAAGGTGCCATGAAAGGGAGAGGCAAGTTCCGGTCTTCCAGAGCACGACTGCCCCTGCCGCCTGGATGGAACCCCATCCATCCACGGGCGATGGGGGCGTCCCTGTAGCCACGGTGCCCTGGCCATGAACCACACCGGCCCCCCGGACGCCCGTCCGGTTCATCAGCTCCTGCTCTCCCTGCTGGCGACGGAAGCTCCTGTCGCGCGTTGGTACGAGCGGTTGCTGCCCTGCAGCGGCACCCTGCCCCAGCTCACCAGTCGCTGGAGGCATCGGCGCGCCGTCGCTGCCGTGGTGGCGGCCTTGCGCAGCCTGGGCCAGGTGATCTTCATCAACAATCCGCTCAGCGGCCTGCTGCTGCTGCTGGCTCTGCTGCGTCAGTCGCCGTCGGTGGCGCTGTTCGCTGGCTTCGGAATCGTGGCCGCCCACCTGGCGGCCAAGGCCCTCGGCAGCTCC
>NZ_JAFKRK010000009.1:0-1677 GCF_019038535.1 Synechococcus sp. CCAP 1479/9
GCGACCAGTGCACTCTTTGAACCCATCGCGAGAGCGTTGGTGGCCCAGACGTTGCCGTAGACGCCAGTCTGCGGGGATGGCACGAGGCAAATCCAGCTGAGGGAAGCGAAAGCTTTCCAAGAGGGTTGGATCTACAACGGAGAGTTTGATCCTGGCTCAGGATGAACGCTGGCGGCGTGCTTAACACATGCAAGTCGAACGAACCTTCGGGTTAGTGGCGGACGGGTGAGTAACGCGTGGGAATCTGCCCTCAGGAGGGGGATAACGGCCGGAAACGGCCGCTAATACCCCATATGCCGAGAGGTGAAATGAATTTCGCCTGAGGATGAGCCCGCGTCTGATTAGCTAGTTGGTGGGGTAATGGCCCACCAAGGCGACGATCAGTAGCTGGTCTGAGAGGATGATCAGCCACACTGGGACTGAGACACGGCCCAGACTCCTACGGGAGGCAGCAGTGGGGAATTTTCCGCAATGGGCGAAAGCCTGACGGAGCAACGCCGCGTGAGGGATGAAGGCCTCTGGGCTGTAAACCTCTTTTCTCAAGGAAGAAGACATGACGGTACTTGAGGAATAAGCCACGGCTAATTCCGTGCCAGCAGCCGCGGTAATACGGGAGTGGCAAGCGTTATCCGGAATTATTGGGCGTAAAGCGTCCGCAGGCGGCCTTGTAAGTCTGTCGTTAAAGCGTGGAGCTTAACTCCATTTCAGCGATGGAAACTACAAGGCTTGAGTGTGGTAGGGGCAGAGGGAATTCCCGGTGTAGCGGTGAAATGCGTAGATATCGGGAAGAACACCAGTGGCGAAGGCGCTCTGCTGGGCCATAACTGACGCTCATGGACGAAAGCCAGGGGAGCGAAAGGGATTAGATACCCCTGTAGTCCTGGCCGTAAACGATGAACACTAGGTGTCGGGGGAATCGACCCCCTCGGTGTCGTAGCTAACGCGTTAAGTGTTCCGCCTGGGGAGTACGCACGCAAGTGTGAAACTCAAAGGAATTGACGGGGGCCCGCACAAGCGGTGGAGTATGTGGTTTAATTCGATGCAACGCGAAGAACCTTACCAGGGTTTGACATCCTGCGAATCCCTTGGAAACGAGGGAGTGCCTTCGGGAGCGCAGAGACAGGTGGTGCATGGCTGTCGTCAGCTCGTGTCGTGAGATGTTGGGTTAAGTCCCGCAACGAGCGCAACCCACGTCTTTAGTTGCCAGCATTCAGTTGGGCACTCTAGAGAGACCGCCGGTGATAAACCGGAGGAAGGTGTGGATGACGTCAAGTCATCATGCCCCTTACATCCTGGGCTACACACGTACTACAATGCTACGGACAAAGGGTTGCAAGCTCGCGAGAGTTAGCTAATCCCATAAACCGTGGCTCAGTTCAGATCGTAGGCTGCAACTCGCCTACGTGAAGGAGGAATCGCTAGTAATCGCAGGTCAGCATACTGCGGTGAATACGTTCCCGGGCCTTGTACACACCGCCCGTCACACCATGGAAGTTGGCCATGCCCGAAGTCGTTACTCCAACCCTTGTGGAGGAGGACGCCGAAGGTGGGGCTGATGACTGGGGTGAAGTCGTAACAAGGTAGCCGTACCGGAAGGTGCGGCTGGATCACCTCCTAACAGGGAGACACAACTGATCGTGATGTCTGAGCGCTGAGCAAACGCAAGTTTGGGAAGCA
>NZ_JAFKRK010000010.1:0-288 GCF_019038535.1 Synechococcus sp. CCAP 1479/9
CGGAAGGTGCGGCTGGATCACCTCCTAACAGGGAGACACAACTGATCGTGATGTCTGAGCGCTGAGCAAACGCAAGTTTGGGAAGCAAATTTGTCTCAGGCCACGGTCCTGTCATCTCGAAGGTCGATCGGTACCTCAAGGTGAGCCATCAAAGCCAAGGACAACTCCAAAGAGCTCGCAAGAGCAGGAAGGGGAAAGCCGAGGATGTTGTGATGGACTCGTTTTCAGTTCCTAAACTTTGTCTAGGTCACCCCACCAAGGGTTTTGCCAGACATCCAACGTTTCGGA
>NZ_JAFKRK010000011.1:0-368 GCF_019038535.1 Synechococcus sp. CCAP 1479/9
GAAGCCATGGGTGGCTGGAGAAACCACTGTCAGAGTGATTGTTCCTGGGCCATTAGCTCAGGTGGTTAGAGCGCACCCCTGATAAGGGTGAGGTCCCTGGTTCAAGTCCAGGATGGCCCATTCGTGTTTGGGGGTTTAGCTCAGTTGGTAGAGCGCCTGCTTTGCAAGCAGGATGTCAGCGGTTCGAGTCCGCTAACCTCCATCCAGCTAGGTTAAGACCACAACATGAAGCTGCATCAGGAGGAATTCTGATGGGTGAAGTGACCGGACATGTTCAGCTGAGGATTCCAGCCTCCTTTCATTCCCGATGGATGGGTTCACTTTAAACGGTGAGTTTCATTCTGAGATGGTTGAAAGGAAGCTGGACT
>NZ_JAFKRK010000012.1:0-223 GCF_019038535.1 Synechococcus sp. CCAP 1479/9
AGCGAGAGAAGGTGAAAGCAGGAGAATGGGTCTCAACAACCCTGAACGTTGGGAGTGTTAATTGGTCAAGCTACAAAGGGCTCACGGTGGATACCTTGGCACACAGAGGCGATGAAGGACGTGGTTACCTGCGAAAAGTCTCGGGGAGCTGGAAACACGCTTTGATCCGGGAATCTCCGAATGGGGCAACCCCTAGAACGGCCACCTGAATCCATAGGGTGGC
>NZ_JAFKRK010000013.1:0-2717 GCF_019038535.1 Synechococcus sp. CCAP 1479/9
CGAGCCAACCCAGCGAACTGAAACATCTTAGTAGCTGGAGGAAAGGAAAGTAAAAACGACTCCCTAAGTAGCGGCGAGCGAACGGGGAAGAGCCTAAACCGATGGTTTCGACCATCGGGGTTGTGGGACAGCAACGTGGACCAGGGACGTTAGTGGAAGCGTTTGAAAGGCGCGCCATAGAGGGTGAAAGCCCCGTACGCGAAAGCGAAACTGGCCTAGCTGTATCCCGAGTAGCACGGAGCACGTGAAATTCCGTGTGAATCCGCGAGGACCACCTCGTAAGGCTAAGTACTCCTGTGTGACCGATAGCGAAACAGTACCGCGAGGGAAAGGTGAAAAGAACCCCGGGAGGGGAGTGAAACAGAACATGAAACCGTGAGCTTACAAGCAATGGGAGTCCTACTCATAGGATGACCGTGTGCCTGTTGAAGAATGAGCCGGCGACTTATAGGCACTGGCAGGTTAAACCGGAAATGGTGGAGCCATAGCGAAAGCGAGTCTGAATAGGGCGTTGGTCAGTGTTTATAGACCCGAACCCGGGTGATCTAACCATGGCCAGGATGAAGCTTGGGTGATACCAAGTGGAGGTCCGAACCGACTGATGTTGAAAAATCAGCGGATGAGCTGTGGTTAGGGGTGAAATGCCAATCGAACCCGGAGCTAGCTGGTTCTCCCCGAAATACGTTGAGGCGTAGCGTCTAGTGCTATAGCAGGGGGGTAAAGCCACCGTTTCGGTGCGGGCTGCGAGAGCGGTACCAAATCGAGACGAACTCTGAATACCCTGTGTGAAACTAGGCAGTCAGACTGTGGGGGATAAGCTCCATGGTCGAAAGGGAAACAGCCCAGACCGCCAGCTAAGGTCCCCAAATCAACGCTCAGTGATAAAGGAGGTGGGATTGCCCAGACAACCAGGAGGTTTGCCTAGAAGCAGCCATCCTCAAAGGAGTGCGTAATAGCTCACTGGTCGAGCGATCCTGCGCCGAAAATGAACGGGGCTAAGCGTTGTACCGAAGCTGCGGATTTAACTTGTTAAATGGTAGGGGAGCGTTCCATGTGGGGCGAAGCGTTAGCGTAAGCGGGCGTGGACTGCATGGAAGTGAGAATGTCGGCTTGAGTAGCGAAAACATGGGTGAGAATCCCATGCCCCGAAACCCTAAGGGTTCCTCCGGCAGGCTCGTCCGCGGAGGGTTAGTCAGGACCTAAGGCGAGGCCGAAAGGCGTAGTCGATGGACAACAGGTCAACATTCCTGTACCTGTCATGTTTTGGGAAGGGGGACGGAGAAGGCTAGCCCAGCCAGAAGTTGGTTACTGGTTCAAGCGTTCGAGGCGTTGAGAAGTGGCGAAAACACTTTGAGCTGAGGCGTGAGTACGAGCTGCTACGGCAGCGAAGTGGGTGATGTCAAGCTTCCAAGAAAAGCCCTATACCCGTTAAGGCATGACGGCCTGTACCCGAAACCGACACAGGTGGGGTGGTAGAGAATACCGAGGGGCGCGAGGTAACTCTCTCTAAGGAACTCGGCAAAATGGCCCCGTAACTTCGGGAGAAGGGGTGCCACCGCAAGGTGGTCGCAGTGAAGAGGCCCAGGCGACTGTTTACCAAAAACACAGGTCTCCGCTAAGTCGCAAGACGATGTATGGGGGCTGACGCCTGCCCAGTGCCGGAAGGTTAAGGAAGCTGGTCAGCGTAAGCGAAGCTGGCGACTGAAGCCCCGGTGAACGGCGGCCGTAACTATAACGGTCCTAAGGTAGCGAAATTCCTTGTCGGGTAAGTTCCGACCCGCACGAAAGGCGTAACGATCTGGGCGCTGTCTCGGAGAGAGGCTCGGCGAAATAGAATTGTCTGTGAAGATGCGGACTACGTGCACCCGGACAGAAAGACCCTATGAAGCTTTACTGTAGCTTGGTATTGTGCCCGGGCTCTGAATGCGCAGGATAGGTGGGAGGCTTTGATCCATTGCTTGTGGGTGATGGTGAGCCAACGGTGAGATACCACTCTTTCAGAGCTAGGGTTCTAACGGTCACCCGTCATCCGGGGACCGGACAGTATCAGGTGGGCAGTTTGACTGGGGCGGTCGCCTCCTAAAAGGTAACGGAGGCGCGCAAAGGTTTGCTCAGGCTGGTTGGAAATCAGCCGACGAGTGTAAAAGCAGAAGCAAGCTTGACTGTGAGACCTACAAGTCGAACAGGGACGAAAGTCGGCTTTAGTGATCCGACGGTTCTGAGTGGAAGGGCCGTCGCTCAACGGATAAAAGTTACTCTAGGGATAACAGGCTGATCTCCCCCAAGAGTTCACATCGACGGGGAGGTTTGGCACCTCGATGTCGGCTCATCGCAACCTGGGGCTGAAGTCGGTCCCAAGGGTTGGGCTGTTCGCCCATTAAAGCGGTACGCGAGCTGGGTTCAGAACGTCGTGAGACAGTTCGGTCCATATCCGGTGCATGCGCAGGAATATTGAGAGGATTTCTCCCTAGTACGAGAGGACCGGGAGGAACGCACCTCTGGTGTGCCAGTTATCGTGCCAACGGTAAACGCTGGGTAGCCATGTGCGGAGAGGATAACCGCTGAAAGCATCTAAGTGGGAAGCCCACCTCAAGATGAGTATTCCCATGGCGTTAGCCAGTAAGGTCACGGGAAGAACACCCGTTGATAGGCTCTACGTGGAAGCCGGGTAACCGGTGAAGCGGAGGAGTACTAATAGACCGAGGGCTTGACCAACA
>NZ_JAFKRK010000014.1:0-309 GCF_019038535.1 Synechococcus sp. CCAP 1479/9
TCAAGTACTGGCGTGTTGTCTCTAACCTATGCAGTTTTCAGGGTTCAACCCTTGGATCATCATGCGGGCGACTGACGTGATGAGAGGGGGGACCTATCCTGGTGTCCATGGCGCTGTGGAACCACACCGATCCATCTCGAACTCGGTTGTGAAACGCAGCAGCGGCGAAGATAGTTGGGGGGTAGCCCCCTGCGAAAATAGCTCGATGCCAGGTAAAACTTCCGTCCCCTTTGGGGGGCCATGAGGAGAAGCCACCCGAGGAGGGTGGCTTTTCTGTTGGCGTGTGTTGTGGCTGCAGCCCAACCCCCT
>NZ_JAFKRK010000015.1:0-5799 GCF_019038535.1 Synechococcus sp. CCAP 1479/9
CGTCCCCTTTGGGGGGCCATGAGGAGAAGCCACCCGAGGAGGGTGGCTTTTCTGTTGGCGTGTGTTGTGGCTGCAGCCCAACCCCCTGACGACGGTTCTGTCGTGACATGGCGTCGTCGCTTTCGTCCCTGTTCCTGTCGCTGAGCGGGATCAGACGTGGATCTGCGCCAGGCTGGTGATCGCCTCGAAGGGACCGGGATCCTGTTCCGGGTTGTCCTGGCGCCGGCTGAAGCGGGTCGCCATCCCGGCGGTTCGGGCGGCTTCCAGCTCGGCCCTGACATCACTCACAAAGAGAATCGCCCCGGGCTCCAGACCCATGGCGGCCGCGATGGCCCGGTAGCTGGCGGCATCGCCCTTGCTCCCGGTGCTCGTATCGAACCAGTGGCTGAACAGCCCGCTCAGATCGCCGGCGTTGCTGTGGCGGTACAGCAGCTTCTGGGCCTTCACCGATCCGGAGGAGTAGACGGCCAGCTCCAGGCCGTAGCGTCGCCAGGCCCGCAGGACCGGGGGCACATCCTCGAACAGGGGGCAGCGCAGTTCCCCGTTGGCATACCCCTGATCCCAGATCAGGCCCTGCAGCTCCTTCAGGGCCGGCAGCTTGCGGTCCTGATCGATCAGCTCCTGAAGGAACCGGACTCTCCTGAGGTGGCTGACTGTCTCGCTTTGGTTGCTGTCGTTGCCGGTGTCTGCCATGGCCGCATCGATCGCCTGGACCAGCGGGGCCAGTGCCGGCTCGTCGGACGCCGCCCGCAGAAAGCCATCGAGCCGCTCACGGGCGTATGGGAAGAGCACCTGGCTCACGAAGGGCACCGGGCAGGTGGTGCCTTCGATGTCGAGCAGCACGGCCTGGATGCCGCTGGCCTTGGGATGCCGCTGGCCCAGGGCCTCGAGGAGCAGCCGGCGCCAGCGCTGCTCCAGCAGCCACTCCAGGATTTCCAGGTGTCGACGGGCTTCGGCCAGGTCGCGCCCCCAGGCGTAGAGACCATGGCCGCCGATCAGCAGGCCATGGGGAGCGTCCACGAGCAGCGGGCCGGCGGTGGCACTGAGCCGCGCTAGGTCCTGATCGTTGGCCAGCACCGGGAGCGTCACCCGGCGGCGATGGCTGTCGATGCCCGCCAGTCCCTTGAGCATTTCCATGCCCTGCAGTGCCAGGCCCCCGGCGTCCCTCCCCTCCCCCAGACACCAGTCGGAGAGCAGGGTGGCCGCGTGGGAATGGGTGTGCAGCACGGCACCGGCGCCGGTGCGCTCCACGATTTCCACATGCAGCAGGGTCTCGGCACTGGCCCGACCGTCGCCCGCCACCACCTGCCCATGGGCGTCCACCTGGATCAGGGCCTCCGGGGCGACCGTGCCCTTGTCGACGCCGCTGGGGGCCATCAGCAGAACCAGGGGGTCGCGCGCGAGAACGCAGCTGAAGTTGCCGCCGGTGCCGTCGCACCAGCCGCGGGCATGGACGGCCGCCATGGTCTGGCTGAGCTGTTCGGCGAGGGCGCTGGTCACGCGGGCTTGGGAACGAAGGGAACGGCGGGGGCGGGCCCCCTGGTCAGCTCTGGCAGCGGGGGCACCAGTGACTGCTGCGCCCCCCCAGCTTCTCGCGCAGGATCACCGTGCCGCAACGGCGGCAGGCTGATCCGCCTCGGCGGTACACCCAGGCCTGCCCGCCATAGTTGCCATTGGTGCCCTGCAGATCCCGGAAATCACTGAAGGTGGTGCCACCGGCGCCGATGCTGGTCTCCAGCACCTCCACCAGGGCCAGGTGCAGCCGCTCCAGGCGGCTCAGCGGCAGACGGCCGCTGGGCGTCTGGGGCAGGATCCCGGCCGCGAACAGGGATTCATCGGCGTAGATGTTGCCCACCCCCGCCACCAGCGACTGGTCGAGCAGGGCGTTCTTGATCGGCCGGCGTGAGCCCTTCAGCCGCTGCCGCAGGTAGGCCCCGTTGAACTCCGTCGCGAAGGGTTCGGGTCCCAGGCGCCGCAGGCCACCCATCACCACGTCATCGTCGACCCCGGGCGGCACCCACCACATCTGGCCGAAGCTGCGGGTGTCGACGAAGCGCAGTTCCTCTCCGCCCCCGCTCCAGACGCGCACCCGGGTGTGGGGGCAGGGGGGACGGTCCTCCGCCAGCCAGAGAAACTGGCCGGTCATGCGCAGGTGAACGCCCCAGCGGCCCGCGGGGCTGCCGTCCGGGGCTTCGAGATCGGCCAAGAGGTACTTGCCGCGGCGGTGCCACCGGCCCACGCAAAGGCCCCGAAGAGCCCTGCAGAAATCGGCAGGGTCTTCGGGGCTGGCGATGGCACGGGCGCGGAGCACCTCAACGCGGTCGATGACGAGACCGGACGTCTGGTGTTCAAGCCCCCGGCGTACGGTTTCGACCTCCGGGAGCTCGGGCATGCCCGGGATCGTAGGGCTGCGCGTGGAGGGCCCGGCGCGAAGCTCAGGCCTTGACGAGCTCGCTCTCGGCGAAGTTGTTGGTGTTGATGCCGCCGTCGGAACCGCTGTAGCCGTTGTAGTTCACCTTCTCGAAGCGAACCACGACCGGGTAGCGGATGCCGGAGGTGTCCACGGACGCCACGGTGCCCACTTCGTTGTACCAGTAGGACTCGGGACGCTTGATCCGTACTTTGTCGCCGCGGGAGATGGCCATCGCTGGGCTGGAAGGTCGGGTGGTCTGCGCAGCGACACTACCGGCGATCAGGGGCCCGTGCCCGGGCGATGTCACGGTTCGTTGCCGGCCCCGTGGCAGCATCCCCGAACCCACCGCCGGCCCCGCCGATGGTCCCGTCCATGGCCCTGCCCGAGGCCCCCCAGCTGCGCCTGGATCTGCCCGATCCCGAGAGCGACACCCTCAGCACGATGGAGTTCCTGGCCCGGCTGGAGGAGGCCTGGGCCGTCTGCGACCGTTTCGACCTGCAGACCGAAATCTGGCGAGGCCGCATCCTGCGTTCGGTGCGCGACCGGGAACGGCGGGGCGGCGAAGGTCGCGGCACCGGCTTCCTGCAGTGGCTGCGGGAGCGGGAGATCAGCAAGACCCGGGCCTACACCCTGATTCAGCTGGCGGAGTCGGCCGACGGCCTGGTGGGCGAGGGCCTGCTGGAGGAGGCCAGCGTCAACAACTTCTCCAAGCGGGCCTTCCTGGAGACGGCCCAGGCGGACCCGGAGGTCCAGCTGATGATCAGCGAGGCGGCCAACGAGGGCCAGCAGATCACCCGCAAGCAGGTGCGACGGCTCACCGATGAGTTCACCGCCGCCACCAGCCCCCTGCTGCCGGAGGAGATCCGCCAGCGCACCGCCGACAACCTGCTGCCTCCCCGGGCCGTGGCGCCCCTGGTGCGGGAACTCGCCAAGCTGCCCGAGGAGCAGCAGGACGACCTGCGTCGGGTGCTGCGGGATGAACCGGAGCTGGAGCGGGTCAAGGATGTGACCCTCACGGCCCGCTGGCTCAGCAAGGCGGCCGAGGCCGGCCTGGCGGTGCGGGCCTTCCAGCAGGGCAACCTCGACCTGGAGAAAGCCCTGCAGGAGGCCCAGCGCCTTGATGCCCTGGGCCTCCTGGCCGATGCGGTCGGCCAGGCCCAGGCCCTGGAGAGCGCCGTGCTCAAGCTGCACACCAGCTGGCGCCGGCTGGGGGGCCTGCAGGAGCGTCTCTGGGTGGAGAGCGGCAGCAGCACGCCCCATCTGCGGGAGCTGCTCACCGTGCTGCAGAGCCTCAGCGGCACCACCATGCGGGTGTCCCTGGGGGAACTGGCCGGGGGCAAGCGGGTGCGCCTGCAGCTGGTGGAGGAGTCCCCCGACCAGCTGGAGCCGCCCCCGTTGCAGTGAAGAGGCGCCCCCCACATCTGGTGGGAGCTAGGGTCTGGCGGTACCAGCGGTGGAGTGAGCTTGGGGGCTGATCCCCTCACCGAAAGCCTGCAGCGCCATTTCGGCTGGGAGAGCTTCCGGCCCGGTCAGCGCCCGGTGGTGGAAGCCCTGCTCGCCGGCCGTGACTGTCTGGCGGTGCTGCCCACCGGTGCCGGCAAGTCGCTCTGCTTCCAGCTTCCCGCCCTGGTGCGGGACGGCCTGGTGGTGGTGATCTCCCCGCTGGTGGCCCTGATGCAGGACCAGGTGAGCCAGCTGCAGGCTCGGGGCATTCCCGCGGCCTGCCTGCACCGGGGCCTGGATCCGGGGCAGCGCCGCCAGCTGCAGCAGCGCCTGGCGGCCAACCGGCTGCGCCTGCTCTACCTGGCCCCCGAGAGGGCCCAGGCGGAGGCCACCCGCCAGCTACTCGACGAGGCCCTCGAGACCGGCCGGCTGGTGGCCCTGGCGGTGGATGAGGCCCACTGCATCAGCGCCTGGGGCCATGATTTCCGCCCCGACTACCGGCGCCTGGGCCAGCTGCGGGCGCTGTGCCCGGGCGTGCCTTTGGTGGCCCTCAGCGCCACCGCAGCCCCCCAGGTGCGGGCCGACATCATCCGGCTGCTGCAGCTGCGGCGGCCCCTGGTGCAGGTGCGATCGGCCCGCCGCGGCAACCTCGCCTACACGATGCGGCGGCGCCCCGCCGATCCCCTGACGGAGGTGGTGGCGGCGATCGGCGAGGCCCGTGGGGCGGTGCTGATCTATGCCCGCACCCGTCGCTCGGTGGAGCAGTGGGCCGCGCGCCTGACGGCGGCCGGGGTGGAGGCGATCGCCTACCACGCCGGCATGGACCCCGAGAGCCGCCAGCTGGCCCTGCGCCATTTCCAGGAGCATCCTGCCCCGGTCCTGGTGGCCACCGTCGCCTTCGGCATGGGGGTCGACCGGCCCGACGTCGGGCTGGTGCTGCACCTCGACCTCCCGGCCAGCGCCGAGGGCTACCTGCAGGAATCCGGGCGGGCTGGCCGCGACGGGCTGCCCGCCCGTTGCCTGGTGCTCTTCGATCCGGCCGATCGCACCAGCCTGGGCTGGGCCATGCGCTCCGCCGGCCAGCAACTGCCCCCCGACCAGCGGCTGCTGGAGCGCCACCGGCTCGAACTGGCCCAGCAGCAACTGCGGCGCATCGAGGCGGTGGCCGAAGGGGAGGGCTGCCGGGAGCAGGCCCTGCTCCTGGCCGTGGGGGAGATCTCCCCTCCCTGTGGCCGCTGCGACAACTGCCTCTCGGCCCGGTCCAGCAGCGACTGGGCCCCGCAGGCCGCCGTGCTGCTCTCCGCCCTGGAGGACCGGAGCGGCCGCGACCTGCGCAGCCTGGCCGAGGACCTGGCCGGTGCCCACGGGGAGGAGGAACCCTCCTGGGCCTGGCTGGCCCGCCGGCTGGTGCAGGAGGAACTGATCAGCGAGAGCGATGACGGGGCCCAGCGCCTGTACCTGCGCCCGGTGGGCCGGAGTTACCTGCGGGATCCCTGGCCCCTGCGCTGGTCGGCCTGAAGCGTCAGCCCCAGGCCGCCGCTCAGCTGCGGGCCTTGCAGAGGTCGGAGACCAGCTGCTGCTCGAATTCGGCCTGGGGGTCGTCCCAGCTCTTCCACTGCCCGGCCTGGCTGGTGGCGTTGAGCTTGCGGGCGCTGCAGTTGACGGCCAGGTAGAGGGATTCCCCCTGGGAATTGAGGGTGGGGGCCACCATGCTGCCGCCCATCGGCTGCCAGTTGGCCCAGTCCACCTGCAGGGGGCCGTAATTGCGCCAGTCCGGCTTGCCGGGGGTGGCGGTGCTGGCGGGCCGGGGGGCGGCCGCCACCGTGGCGGGCTGGGGTCGGGGCGTTGGTGCCGGGGTGGCCCGGGCGACGCTGGGGGCGGGGCGGCTGGCGGCTGGCGTCTGTGCCGGAGCCGGCGCAGGCTTGGCCGCCGTCGCGGTCGGC